>JAOUDE010000356.1 GCA_029859455.1 Ignavibacteria bacterium
GAAAGCTGTCGGGACGCCGCTTTCCATGGCAACCTGGCCGACACCGCGCGTTACCGCTGCAGCAATCTGCTCAAAATGCGGGGTCTCTCCCCGTATGATACACCCGAGACAGATAATTCCGTCGTACTTCCCGCTCTGTGCCAGACGGAGGGCGACCTGCGGGATCTCAAACGCGCCGGGACAATGGACGACGGTGACCGCTGATTCCTTCGCCCCGTGCCGGACCAGGCAGTCGATCGCTCCTTCGAGAAGCTGCTTCGTGATCAGGTTATTGAATCTGCTTACGACAATACCGAACGAAAAGCCCTCAGCTGTCAGTGTTCCTTCAATGGTGTTTGCCATATCAACGATCTCCGGATGCCGGCGGCATCAAACCAGATCCAGCCGCCGCCGCATCATTTCTACTTCCTGATTACTGATGAAATACTTGCCCAGAGAGCCGTTGTCATTCCGGCCGCCCCCGTGGTAATCTGATCCTCCGCTCGCAAGAAGAAAATACTCGCTGACAATGCCTCTGTAAAACGCGATCCGTTCCGGTGAGTGTGAAGGATGGACCACTTCAATTCCATCGATCCCGTCTTTGATGAGACCCATCAGCACTTCCTCGCTGATATTCACTCCCGGATGGGCCAGGAAGGTGAGTCCTCCCGCCTCAGAAATCATATCGATCGCCGCACGAGGAGAAACACGCATCTTCCGTTCGAAGGCCGGCTTCCCCTGACCTATATACTTCAGGAACGCCTCATTGTACGAAGAGATGAATCCCTCGTCGACCAGGGCATTGGCGATGTGCGGCCTGCCGACAGACCCGTTCCCCGCTTTTTCCAGTACCGCATCGATGGTGAGAGGAACCTTCAGGTCGTTCAGCTTTCCAACGATGCGCTCAGCTCTCTTCACCCGTTCAAACCTGTAGAACTCGAGATGGTCCTGAACAGTGGAGTTCGTGTGATCGAAGAAATAGGCCAGAACATGGACATCCTGCTCACCCACACTGACACTCAGTTCAACACCGGTGATGACCTCGACACCGAGTTGTTCTCCGACCGCGCGCGCCTGTTCGATGGCGCCCACCGAATCATGATCGGTGACGCTGATGGTCGACAACCCTCCTGCCCTGGCCCGTTTGACGAGTTCTTCCGGTGATAACGTACCGTCCGAATGGATTGTGTGTAGGTGCAGGTCAGCCCTGTCACTCATGCACAGTGGGGGAGGGAGCGCGCCGACAGCTACAGATATCTGGACCTGAACTTCTCATAATCGTTGATGATCAGCTTGCCCCGCTCAAGTTCCAGGAACCCCTCGCGGATGAATGAATGAAGCATCCGGGAGATCGTCTCCCGTGACGTTCCAGCCATGTTCGCGAGATCCTGCTGAAGCGGAAGCTCATCAATTTCCACACGGCCCTTCCGGATCTTTCCGACATCATCGGCAAGCTGCAGAATGACATTCGCAACTCTCCCGGCGGCATCCTTGAGAGAAAGGCTCTTTATCTGCGCATCCGCCTTGCGGAGACGCATGGTCAGCTCCTTCAAAAGAGCTATGGCAACGGAGGGAAAATCATGGAGGAGTTTCAAGAAGTCGCGGCGGTGAATCATGAAGAGTTCCGACTTCGATGTGGCGACAACACTGGCCGACCGTGCAAGTCCGTCCAGAATCGCCATTTCACCGAAGAAGTCGCTTTCATTCAGGATCGACAGGATTACTTCCCTGCCATCGTCATCCATCCGGACGATCTTCACCTTGCCTGAGAGAATTACGAACAGTGCGGCGCCCGCCTCTTCCTCCAGGAGGATAATGCTCCCCTTCTTATACTTTTTCCGAATCCCGACTTTCGCAATCGTCTCGAGATCCATCCCCTCCAGGTCACACAGGATGGGCACATTTCTCAAAAACTCTACTTCTTCCTGCAGCATCGACTCCAGGGGAGACCTCGCTTGATGTTCATGGAGGGTTTGGAGGAAACCGTTACGGTGTTCTCCGAAAGGTTTCAAAAAATATAGCCCCTTGCAATGTTAAAGTCAAGAAACGGGGTGGCCGGGAGGGGGCCTACTGTGTAATGAGGAGATAACTGAAGAGCGCAAAGTAGATCTGAGAAGCCGCGAGCGCGATTCCGGCTACATTATCCAGTTTTCTCGTTTGGGCAAGTTTCGCCGGATCTCCGCTCAACGCATATTCGCCGTATGCCTGATCCGCCTGCACTTTGAAATAAGCCGAAAATCCCCCCGCGATCACCGAGGAAACTCCGGAGAGAACGATCGGGAGAGTCGAGCTCCTTCCCGCATCGGTGACGATCCCATCCTGAGTAATCCAATCCGGATCCCTCACCATCGAGACCGATAGTTGCCCGCGATCTGCGTCAGCGAGCATTACCATTCCGCTTTCATAGCCTGGTTTTCGGATCTGAACGGTTGAATCTCCTGCCCCGGGCCTCACCACCAGAGGCGTCACACCGATCACCCGACTGCCAAGAATCACTTCCGCTCCTGACGGATTCGTCTGGAGCATGTATTGCCGTTCGAAATAGTACTGCTTTTCGAGTCGCTCGCCGGACGTAATCTCTATTGAATCCGCTATCACAGGAGCGTTCCAGTTCTGCAGATCCGGATGAAGAACCCGAAGCAGGTGTACTCCGGCGGCCACACCGGAAAGGGTGACCGGTGTTGTCCCGACCAGCTGACCATCGAGCATCACCAGCGAACTGTCAACATCGGCATGGACATCGAGCTCCCCGGTGGCACTGTCCTGTGGAACAGCGGGCTGGCCGGACGCACGTCCTGCTGCCAGCAGCATGGCACATATGAGGACGATCCTCATTCAGCGGCCTCTTCAGAAAACGCGAGAATCAGGCGGTCATCTGTGG
>JAOUDE010000086.1 GCA_029859455.1 Ignavibacteria bacterium
CCGCATCTGTGAGTCCACGCGGCATGAAGCCCTGCTTAGCAGGAGGAGTCTCAACCCGACCTCATCATCGCAGTCGAATCCCGGACTCGCGAACGGGGCTCAAATCACGACATGAACCTACAGGCGCCTCAAACAACCGGCCAGTGCAGACGCCAACGAAGGAAACTGGCAGCAAGAAAGAGCGAGTTGTTTCTTCATCAGTGTCTTTGTATTTTGGTTAGAGTTGGTCAACAAGATGTTGTTCACAACTCTTCTTCCGGTTGACTTTATCCTTCATTGACAATACATCAAGGCCGTGATGAAACCCAGACTCCACTATGCTCTTCCATTTCTTGTTCTCCTCGCATCATGCGGAACCACAACTACCACCTTCACCGACACCTGGAAGGACCCGGAGGCGGGTAAGCTCGACTTCAAGAAGGTCCTGACGCTCGTGATCACGGATGAGGACATTATTCAACGATCTGCGGAAACGAAGCTGGCGGAGAATATCACCAGGGCCGAGGCGGTCCCGGCACATAGTTTTCTGACAAAGGAAGACCTCAAGGATGTTGAGAAGGCAAAGGCGAAGGTGGTGGAACGGGGGTTTGACGGTGTTGTTCTGATGCGGATTGTTGCCGTGGACGAGCAGGAGCAATACGTTTCCGGACGCTATATCTCGGATCCCTCTTACGGCTCCTGGGGAACCACAGGTTTCTGGGGGTACTACGGCTATTACCAACCGAGGGTGTATGAACCCGGCTACACTATCTCAAAACAGGTGATCACAATCGAAACGAAGATATTCTCGATCAGGGAGAATAAGATGATCTGGTCAGGCCTGAGCAGGACACCGCAGCCCTCGTCGGTAAAAGGGCTGGTGGATGATCTCGCAACAGCGGCAGGAAAGAAACTGAGAGAAGAGGGACTCCTCGACTGAGTCACTCAGTGTTGAGTATTCCTGTTGGAATGAAGGATCGAATGTTCGACGGGGAGCCTCCACGAACTGAATAAGCCGGGGAGTTCGGTGCTCTTTCCTCTTCGTTGCTCTCCCCTACCTCAGCCCCCACGTTACACCGAGCCCGTACTCAAACCCGGTCATATTGCCAAGCCCTTCGAGTCCTTCCGTACTCCCCTCATGATACAGGAAATGGGCATTGTACTTCGCCTGTACTTCGAGACCGATTGGACCGGTAATCGGCAACGTTGCTCCAAACCCAACCTGCCAGCCGAACTGCGTCGAGGTCCTGTCCGATTGGAAGTAACCGACGTCGATCTTTGTCGTCACGAAATTGAGTCCGACGTTCAGGAAAAGGAACGGCATCAATCCGTTTGTGGTGAAATAGTACCGGGGTCCGGCCAGGAGGTGGACCGCACTCAGCTTCTGTCCCGACGGAGTCGCGTTGTCACTCACCTCGTAGCCCGAGTAGCCAACCTTCAGCATTGCAACAATCTGTTCCGGAAAGTAGTGGCCATAGCTGACATACCCTCCTGCGGCGGATGGAAATATTGGGGAAAGATTCCCGAGAGACCGCGTGTAGGTCCCCTCGACAGAAATAAATGAAGAGAGGTCCGAACCTGATTGAGACCGGGCGGATGACGGGAGAATCGCTGTGAGCAGCAATATCACCACGGTGATCGCTGAGACGCCCATGAGATTTCCAATGGCTGATTTCATCATTCCTCCCTACCAGGCGACATATGAAAGGGTGAGCTGGGCGATCGGGTTCTTCCGGGCGATATGGTCATCGAACGGCTGCGGAGGGCCCGGGGAGATCGATTCATAGTAGCCTCGTTCGTAGAAACTCTCCCTCCAGTACATGGCGAGTGTTAACCCTGCCGAAAGCCTCTCCGAAAGTGGATACCGGAATCCAACCCCGCCAAGATGGAAATTATGCTTCGACTTGGACGGATTACTCTGTGTCCATATCCAGCCGCCTGTGTACACGAGCGTCAATACAGGCCAGCCGGCGGCAATGAACGAAGCGGCAACCCTCGATCCGACACCGGGGCCAAAGTCATAATCACGCCCTTCAACATCGAGATAGTAATCGCTTGGAGTGCCACCCATCAGGATCGCCCGGAGTCCGATTTTCGTCTCCAGATCCCAGGTTTCCGAAAGCCGGTACCGCGAGAGCCAGTCCGGCGCGACCGAAGTCTGGCCGAATTCAAAGGCGGGGTTGCTCCAGTAGTCATACAACCCGTCCACGACAAGGTAGTGCGAGGCGTTCTCGCTCTTTGAGAGTTTCCAGCCGTGCAACACACCGTGCACGGTCAAACGGTTCAGCACCCCCGTGGAATCTTTCACTCTGTTCGGGAAGGCAACGGCTATGTTCATCTGGAACGATGAGAAGGGTGTTTTGTAGTCCCCGCTGAAGACGCTGCCATAGTACATATCGAGCGACACGACCGCTTGTGTCACAGCATCCTTTGCGAGGTTCGTTCCATCGGCATCGAGTCTCCTGACGCCAGCCGAAAGGACCGGATAAAACGAACTCGGGTCATGCTCCGGGAGGTTCGCGAACTGCTTCCCCGTTTCCCCCGTGATGAGGCGGTTGAATCCGCGCACCGGGTTCACGAGCGCGCCGCCGATCTCTCTCCAGACCCTCTCTGATCCCGTGGCCGTGTTGTCTGTGATGAGCGAAGAAACCCGGTAGAGTCCTTCACCAAAAAATGCCCCTGTCGTTCCCGTGGCAACCCAGTCGTTAAAGGCCGGCCTGAAGGTCTCGCCGAAAAACTCCCAGAGGGCGCTCCCGGCAAGGGAGAACGGATACGATTCCCAGAAGCTGTAACCGTTTGTCCTGGCAGCATTAAAGAAGAGCGCGCCGTGGTACGGGTGAGCAAACTGGTTCGTAAGGAAGTTGTCGCCGTCGTATTCCCATGCCTTGCTCAGGTTGTTCCACCAAGTGTCGGCATCGACCCTTGCCCAATTGTCTTCCGGGTGCTCCCATGTCCGGACATAACGCGCCAAAGCCCAGGGAATGAACTCGAGGATCGCCACCTCGGCAACGGCAAGTCCGAAGTGCCGGTTCGCCTCGTGGGGAATATAAGAAAGGTCGACCCCCTCTTGAGGAGATCTGAGCGTGATCACCGAAGCTTCCGGTTCCCGGAGTTCCATCGGGCCAGGCCGGACCGGTGCAGCCATCTCCCCTTCAAAGCCTGTCGCGAGAAGCCGGACTGACTGCCGCGCAAGCTGCTTACTGCCGACAGGAAGTTGCCCGAACGCTGTGCCGGTCATCGCAAGAACAAGGAGAAACAAAAAAAGCCGGGGCATAAGACAATCCGATTGAGGAGAAGAGCGGTTGGATGATTAAAACATAGAGAATGGAATCAACTCCCGCAAGACCCCGGAGATCCATTCATCTGCTAAACCGAGAATCACCGAAGGCCGGGAGGATTGAACAGCTGTCTCTGCAAACCAGGGGAACAAGGATGTCGCTTGTCGATTCTCACCTTGGCAGACAAGGGAAGAATGAATTGGCACGTCTGAACGCAGCTAAGGAATGGGCGGGTTACTCCATCACCCCTTGATTAACAGTGTTCAATCGTTGCCCGAGCAGAGCCAGGTAACGCTGAGAGTCTACAACGTCATTGGGCAGGAGGTTGCAACAGTGACGGAGGGGATTCAGAATGCAGGATACCGGGAAACGGAATGGGATCCGGGCGAGGTGGCAAGCGGGGTGTATCTGTACCGAATCGAAGCGCGGTCAGCGAGCTCGGATCAGGTCTTCGTTCGTTCGAAGAAGATGCTGCTGATCAGGTAGAACACAGCAGAGATGATCGACACTCATCGGAGCGGTTACTGTGAATCTGTCGATACTCCTTCGCACCCGCAGGGTACTGAACAGCTCTTTTGGGATGATCGAATCTCAGTAGACCTCGCCGGTCTGAAGATCGGCGTGCCCGCGAGTCCCATTGCGCTTCCCACAATCATGGAGGGAACGGCCGTCCCGATTCATCGGATGATTCCCCCGTGCACGGCCGCGATGGTGCTCCCTCCAGGTTTCTTTCTGCTGCGGATCAAGAATCTCCTCTACGTTAAAAAGATGGTCGAGAGTGAGGAGGTTGAGCTGATGCCGGAGATCGGAGATCTCTCTCATCTTGGCGGTGATTGCTGACCTGTCCGGTATCCCGGCATCCATCAGTTGCTCCAGGTCGATCTGTGCCAGGCGGATTTCCGATTGTTGCCGGACCATGCTCTTCCTGTGTGCGGTCGTCAACTCTGTGAACTGACGCTCCTGGACATCAGTCAGATTGAGGCGGCTAATCAGGCCCCGTCCCTCCCCGCCGCCCGGGGGCTGTGCCTGAGCGGCAAGACTGAGAAAGCCGATCATCAATACTGCACGATTCCACATCATTTCGTCTCCTTTTGGGTTCGTCCCGGAAGGAAGTTCACATCCTTAGACAACACGTTCCTCCCGCGGTTTAACCACACCACTCTGTTTCTCGGCATGGTATTTCACGGCATGGAGAAAACGTTTCCGCAGCAAGGTGCTGGGAGGTCGGACAAGAAACCAGTACAGAGAGAATTTCCGACGCGACGAACGATCATGAATGTGAATCCGTGTTTCTGTCTCGAGTACCACGCTTCCTTCTTCAGGTCTGACATTGAAACCGATCACAATTGCGGCATGTTCTCCGTCAATCATCGACAGCCACGAACGTCGGTCCTCACACGGCACAAGACCGCCGGATGGATGCCATGGCTTTCCGAGTAAACCGAACACAACATGGCGAGGTGGCTTTTCTTCAAGGAGAATGAACCGATGATGGGCGAAAAACCCGCGGATCGTTCCACGAGGCTTCATCCCCCTGAGACGCAGCAGAGCATTGGCGATACGGTCAGACACCGGGCCGTCCATCAGCGCGGCATACACCCTGTCCGGTGTACTTGCAATGCGCACCGATGTCCGGGTAGACCAGGACCATCGTGGAAGATATCGGAGAAGGATCGGATCCAGAAAGACACCTTGTTTATTGAATATAATAACTCACAACCAAGATAGGGCCAGTCCGGAAATGGACTGTTCCCTCTTTTTTTGATACCATTCAGCCGGCCTCAGTTACTTCCTCATTACAAACCGGGTTGCCGGAGGCCACTTTTTCCCTTACCAGTATGAAGTGAATCCATGCAGGAAGAACTTTCCCGATTGTTGTTCGACCCGACGGTTGGGAAGCTGATCGGCCTCGCAATTGGCCTTCTGATCGTTGTCGTGCTGCACCGCCTTGTCAACAAGGGGATCGGAAAGTATCTCAGTGAGAACGAAACGAGATACCGCGCGCGCAAATTCTCGACCTTCCTTGCCTATCTCGCCGGTATCGTTGTCCTTCTGCTGGTCTTCAGTGACAAGCTGGGTGGGCTGACTGTTGCCCTGGGAGTCGCAGGCGCCGGCATCGCGTTTGCCCTGCAGGAAGTGATTGCCAGCGTCGCAGGCTGGGTCGCCATTACCTTTGCCCGATTCTACAATACCGGGGACAGAGTCCAGCTCGGCGGCATCAAAGGTGATGTCATCGACATCGGTGTTCTCAGAACAACCCTGATGGAGATTGGTGACTGGGTAAAGGGTGATCTCTACAATGGCCGTGTCGTGCGGGTCGCAAACAGTTTTGTCTTCAAGGAACCGGTGTTCAACTACTCAGGAGACTTTCCGTTTCTCTGGGATGAAGTTACGATTCCGGTTCGCTACGGGAGCGATCTCTCGAAGGCGCGCTCGGTCCTCGAAGCCGCAGCAAAGGACATCGTTGGAGAGTATGTTCCGACGGCGCGTGCGGCATGGCAAGCGATGGTGAAGAAGTACCTGATCGAAGACGCCAGCGTCGAGCCGATGGTCACGCTTGTCGCGAACGACAACTGGGTGGAGTTTACACTCCGCTACGTTGTGGATTTCAAGCGAAGGCGGACGACAAAAGACCTCCTGTTCCAGAGAGTTCTCGCCGAGGTCGACAAGCTGGAATCGGTGACCCTTGCTTCAGCAACATTCGAAGTTGTCGGGATTCCGGATGTGCGCCTGCGGCAGTAACCCTTCAGCCGCCGACCGGATATGTTCGTATTGCCGCAGTTGAGCGGATCCCTCCTTCGCACTGGCCTTCCTTCGTTCAGAGGTCCCGTCGGGGCGGAGAAGACGGCCCTTCACGGAATCGGCGAGCTGCATCTGCAGAACACGGTCAATCTCTGCTCTCACACGAGTGTCAAGCACCGGGAATGCCGTTTCCACCCTGCTGTTGAGGTTCCTCGGCATCCAGTCGGCACTGGCAAGAAACAACTCCGGATCCCCGTCGTTCTCGAAGCGGTACACACGTGCGTGCTCCAGAAAGCGATCGATGATACTCGTGACTTTGATCGTTTCGCTCAGCCCAGGAATCCCGGGACGGAGACAACAGATCCCGCGGACGATCAGGTCAATTTTCACCCCGGCACGGGACGCGGCATACAATTCGTCGATCATGTTTGTGTCCACCAGGGAGTTCATCTTTGCGATGATCCCGGACCGCCTCCCTTTCCGCGCATGGGCCGCCTCCCGATGAATACGACGGACGAATTCCTTCCGCATGGCCGAAGGGGCAACAAGAAGCGACCCGAACGTACCGACCGCCCCCCCGCCCAGGACCATCTCCAGAACAGCCGCTACCTCATGGCAGATCGTTTCATTGGCTGTCAGCAATCCGAAATCTGAATAGATCCTTGCTGTTCTGTCATTATAGTTGCCGGTCGAGAGATGGCTGTACAATCTCCGCCCGTCCTTCTCCTCCCTCACGACAAGTGCCAGCTTGCAGTGTGTCTTCAGTCCCTTCACACCATAGACCACCTCCGCCCCTGCTGACTGGAGTGAGCGGGCCCAGCCGATGTTCCGTTCTTCATCGAATCTCGCCTTGAGTTCGATCAGGACACGAACCTTCTTCCCGCCCGACGCCGCACGGGCAAGCGCTTTCGCAATCGCCGAATCAGACGAGACCCTGTAGAGCGTGGTGCTGATCTCCGTCACATGCGGGTCGTCCGCAGCATTCTCAAAAAAACGGATCACGGGAGAGAAACTCTGGAACGGGTGCTGGAGAAGAATATCCCCGTCACGAATCATCTGAAAGAATGGTCGGTCCTGTTCAAACACGGTGACCGGCAGAGGAGGCATCGGCGGATAGAGCAGGTCTGGACGATCGACCACAGACGGAACCTGCATGAAGTCCGAAAAGGAGTGAGCTCTCGCGCCGACGAAACTGTGGCGTTTCTTCAGGTTCAGCTGTGCTTCAAGATAGCGGAGGATCCGGGGCGGGGTTGCAGGATCGTAGAGCAGACGGGTCGCCGGCCCTCGCTTCCTCCTCTGAAGTCCCTCCAGAATGCTGTTCAGAAGATCCTCGGAACCCACTTCATCCAGTTCCAGGTCACTGTCGCGAACAATCTTGATCTCGTAACAGCCTCGCACCTTCTTCCCGGGGAAAAGATCCGGGAGACAGCTTCTGACGATATCATCAATCATGATGACATCGGTTCTACCATCGGTCGGCGGGAGTCGCACGAACCTGCCAAGCGGATTGGTAGGGAGACGCAGAATCGCCAGGTCTCTTTTTCTCCCGTTTCCTGTCGACAGTTCCAGGCAGAAATAGAGTGCTCCGTTTTCCAGTTCCGGAAATGGCTGTTCGTCGATCAGAACCGGCTCGAGCAGGGGCCTGATGGTCGACGCAAAGTAACTCCGCGCGTCCGCGCCGCGGCTCCCCGCAAGATCTGTGTCAGTGATAAGGTGAATATTGTTCCGGGCCAGGGCAGGGATGATCTGGTTGCGGAAGCAGTCACCGATGTTCTCATGCATCAGGTGAACCCGCCTGACAATCCGGTTCATGATCTGCGAGGGACGAAGACCCTCGCTGCCGCTTGTATCGAGGCCCGCCTCGATCTGTCGCCTGACCAGGGCGACACGGACCATAAAGAACTCGTCAAGATTGGATGCAACGATCGCAAGAAACTTCAGGCGCTCCAGGACCGGCACGGCCGGATCCCGTGCCTCATCGAGGACGCGTTCGTTGAAATCCAGCCAGCTCAACTCGCGATTGATGAATCGGTGTCGGCGGGTAAACCGCTTGCGCAGTGATTTCAGATCTGAACCGGTCACATCGGGGCCATATCGGCTGTGGAACTGGGGGCGAGGTTAGTATAAGGAATTGGAACGTAAATGCCAGCAGCCGGCCCGTTCGTTCTGAAATCGTCTGGAACGTCAGCATCCAATTCCGTATCTTGTCAGAATTCATTACCCCTTCAACTGAAGATGAAGATCGCACAGGAAACCATTCAGGCGTTACTTGAATCATTCGGGCCCAACGCTGGACTCGTCGAGGAGATGCTGGAGCAATATCTGAGCAACCCGGCATCGGTGAGCCCCAGCTGGCAGGACTACTTTGGTTCCGCTCTCAACGGAGGCAGACCCGCTCCCACGCCTGCAACTCCGGTTTCCGCGCCGCCGGAGCCGGCTGCCCCGCCACTTCCGCTTCCGCTGACATCAAAGGCACTCCGCGGGGTTGCGGGGAAGATCGTGGAGAACATGGAAGCAAGCCTTTCGCTTCCAACCGCGACTTCCATCAGGTCAATGCCTGTCAAAGTCCTTGAGGAGAACCGGCGGCTGATGAATCAACACCTCGGCGCCCGGACCGGCAGGAAGATTTCGTTCACGCATGTCATCGCCTATGCCATGGTAAAGGCAATGCAGGTATTCCCGAACATCAATGCATCCTTTGCCCGCATCGAAGGCGTTCCACACAAGCGCGAGCGTCCACAGATCAATATCGGCCTCGCCATTGACCTCCCGAAAAAGGATGGCTCCCGTTCGCTCGTTGTACCGAATGTCAGGAATGCAGGCGAACTGAATTTCGCAGAGTTCGTCGACCGATATGAGGATATCGTACGCAGGGCGCGCGGCAACAGTCTTGAACCAGCCGACTTCATGGAGACATCGATCACCCTTACGAATCCCGGGACGGTCGGGACGAGTGCATCGATTCCCCGCCTAATGCCGGGCCAGGGAGCGATCGTCGCAACCGGGGCGATCGGGCATCCTGCGGAACACCAGGGGATGTCCGGAAGGAGACTCGCTTCTCTCGGACTCAGCAAGACGATGACAATGACATGCACCTATGACCACAGGGTGATTCAGGGGGCCGAGTCAGGCCAGTTTCTGGCGAAGGTCCAGTCATTGCTTGCAGGGGATGATGAATTCTACGATCAGTTGTTCGCTCATCTTGTGATTCCCTATGAACCGATCCGCTGGTCCGCCGACCGTCCGGCCGCCGAGCCCGGCTCCGGTAATCTCGAAGAGATCGAAAAACAGGCACGGGTTCTCCAGCTTATCAATGCGTACAGGGTGCGCGGGCATCTTATCGCGCATCTTGATCCGCTGGTGGACGAGCCGCACCATCACACCGAACTCGATCCGGCAACCTACGGTTTGACCCTGTGGGACCTGGACAGAACGTTTGTGACCGGCGGACTCGGCGGAAGGCAGAGCGCCACCCTGCGGGAGATTCTGGACATCGTCCGGGAGACCTATTGCGGTTCCAT
>JAOUDE010000418.1 GCA_029859455.1 Ignavibacteria bacterium
ATATTTCGGACCCGGTTCAGAAGCGCTGGCTTCAGGAGAAAATGGAGCCGGTCCGGAACCGTGCAGAGCTGGCAAAGGATCTGAGACTGCAGATCCTCCGGAAGCTGACCGCCGCCGAAGGGCTGGAGAAATTTCTCCACACCCGGTTCATCGGCCACAAGCGTTTTTCACTTGAAGGCGCTGAAACGATGATGGCGATCCTCGAGAATCTCCTCAACGACGCTGCGATGGCTGGCGTCCAGGAGATCGTCATCGGGATGGCGCACCGGGGCCGTCTGAATGTTCTCGCCAATACGATCGGCAAATCCCTTGCCAAGATCTTTTCCGAGTTCGAAGGATATGTAGATCCGAGCAGCACCCAGGGGACCGGGGACGTCAAATACCACCTTGGAGCGAGCGGCACACATGCCACAGCCGATAGCAGGGAGATCACTGTTTCGGTCGCTCCGAACCCGAGCCATCTCGAAGCGGTAAATCCCGTCGTCGAGGGGATTGTCCGCGCGAAACAGGATCGATTCGGCGACAGGGAACGCGACCGGGTCATCCCGGTTCTGATCCATGGTGACGCCGCGTTCGCCGGCCAGGGAGTGGTGGCTGAGACTCTGAATCTCTCCCAGCTCCAGGGGTACAGGACCGGCGGAACCGTCCATCTCATCATCAACAACCAGATCGGTTTCACCACGCTCCCTGATGATGCACGTTCGACCCCGTATTGTACCGATGTCGCAAAAATGGTTCAGGCGCCGATCTTTCATGTCAACGGAGATGATCCCGAGGCGACGATCCGTGTGGCGCAGCTCGCTTTCGAGTACCGGCAGAAGTTCCGGAAGGATGTCGTCATCGACATGATCTGTTACCGGCGCCACGGCCATAACGAAGGTGACGAGCCGAGCTACACCCAGCCCCTGCTCTACAAGAAAATCAGGCACCATCCGTCGGTAAGAGAATTGTATGCTGCGCAGCTGAGGCAGGAAGGCGTGGTGACCCGGGAAGAACTGGATCAGATCAGTGAGGAGTCACGCGTGCGCTATGAACGCGCGTTCGAAGCGTCACAGAAGCGGGAGATGCACTTCAAGCCGGAGGTTCCGCTCGCTGTTTCAGCTGAAGAAATCCAAAAGGTACAGCAGATGTCGACCGCTGTTTCACACGAAACGCTGGCGAAGACGGCGACAGCGCTCTCGACGGTCCCGGAATCGTTCCGACTCAACCCGAAACTCACCCGCATTCTCGAGGAGCGGCGCGGACTCATCGCCGATGGACGAGAGGTCGACTGGGCTTTCGCCGAAGCCCTCGCCTTCGGCACTCTGGTGAGCGAAGGAACGCCGGTCCGGCTGAGCGGCCAGGACAGTGGCAGGGGGACCTTCAGCCAGCGACACCTCGTCCTGTATGACGGCAGCACAGGAGAGGAATATGTGCCGCTCAACAACGTCAGCCCCGAACAGGCTCCGTTCGCGGTGTACGACAGCCTGCTTTCTGAGATGGCTGTCCTCGGATTTGAATTCGGATACAGCGCGGCGGATCCACTGGCGCTGGTCCTGTGGGAGGCCCAGTTTGGCGATTTCGTCAACGGCGCCCAGGTCATTATTGATCAGTTCATCGCTGGTTCCGAATCCAAATGGCAGGAGCCATGCGATCTCGTCCTGCTGCTCCCGCACGGCCATGAAGGACAGGGGCCGGAACATTCCAGCGCCAGAATCGAACGATTTCTTCAGCTCTGCGCTGAGGACAACATGCAAATCTGCAGCTGTTCGACACCTGCCCAGTACTTTCACCTCCTCAGGCGGCAGATGCGCGACAACCGGAGACAGCCGCTGGTGATTATGACACCCAAGAGCCTCCTCCGGCATCCCCGGGTCCTCTCGCCTGTCAGCGATTTCACGTCTGGCTCATTTCGTGAGCTCATCGAGGATGAGCGGCAGGACACCAGCAGAGTCCGGAAGCTGATCCTCTGCAGCGGAAAGATCTACTATGATCTGACCGCCGGAGAGATACCGGACGACATCCACATTGTCAGGGTGGAGCAGTTCTATCCATACCCTTCCTCACAACTGGCGGATATCCTCAGGAAGTATGGCAGGACAACAACGATCCTGTGGCTGCAGGAAGAACCACTC
>JAOUDE010000357.1 GCA_029859455.1 Ignavibacteria bacterium
CCCGCATCTCGCTGATCGTTTGTTTCAACCGGCCGAGCGCCACCCGCACCGCATCGCGTGTGTTGCGCTCGCCTTCCTGGATCTGCCTTGGCGGTTCGCTGACCTTCCGGAACAGGGGGAGGGAAAATAGAAGCCACCAGACCGCAACGCTGAGGAAGGCCGCCCTCGTGGCTGATGCAGTGTCCTCGAATCCCCAGGTTTCCGGCATCTGAATCCAGAGGAGGTTGAGGACCAGGAGGAGGCCGGAACCGAGGTACCCAAGAGCATAGCCGCCGGTCGAAACCCGGTCGATCTCATCGCCTGCGGCAATATGAGGGAGAAGAGAATCGTAGAATGTGAAGCTTGAAGCGAGTCCCAGGTTCCCAAGTCCGAACAGGATCAGTGCGGCAAGCCAGTCTCCCTGATGAAGAAAGACCATACACGCAGTTGCGATCACACCGAGCAGAACACCGGCACCGAGGAATTTCTTGCGCCAGGCACGGAAGTCAGCAAGGGCGCCAAGCGAGGGTGAAAGAATTGCGATAAGGAAGAGAACCGCCGTGGTCACCCAGCCGTAATACGCGGTTGCGTCCTCGGCAGAAAGCTCGGCGGCCGGGACATTCTTATAGTAGATCGGGAAGACAGCAGTGATGATGACAAGCACGAAGGCGGAGTTGGCCCAATCGTACAGCGCCCACGCCCTGAGTTCAGGACGATGAAGGCCGAGGCGCGAAAGGATCGAGGAGGACCTGCTCATGGTTGCGGGAAGAAACTACGACGGACCGGCCGGCCGACCCGTTCTCTCCTCTTTGCCGCCCCACAAACCACGACCCGCCTTTGTCAGATGGCCGGTTTGTTTCAGGCTTTCGAACACTGCATCAAGCACCCCGTTGACGAACTGGCCGCTTTTCTCGGTACTGAACAGCTTGGCCAGTTCAATCGCCTCGTCCATGCTGACCTTGGGCGGTATCTCCTTGAAATACAGAAGTTCACAGATCGCCATTCGGAGAATCAGGCGGTCCAGCATCGCTATACGGGAAAAATCCCAGTTCGCCACCTTCCCGCTGATGATCGTATCGATCTCCGCCTCATGCTTCACGGTCTCATAGACGAGGAGTTTCGAAAATTCGAACGCCTCACGATTCTTCACAAGACCTTTGAAAATACATTCGATGACATGTTCGAGCGGGTCATCCGTGATCTCGTGGGCGTAGAGAGCCTGGACAACCTTTTCACGAACAATCCGCCGGCGGATTCCCTTCATGCTCCTCCCTCTCCGGCTGAAACGAACCGCTCGCTGAGCGTTACCCTCGGTGTGCGATACAAGGGATGATCATCCACAATGACTTCCGTTTCGAAAACTTCACGGATCTTCTCTTCCGTCAAGACCTCCTCCGGCGTTCCAGCCGCAACCACTTCGCCGTTGCACATCATAAGGATCCTGTGGCTGAAGGCGGCCGCGAGATTCAGATCATGAGACACGGCCACAGCGGTTAATCCCTTCCCGGCGTTCATCGCCTTCACGAGAGCAAACGTCTCAATCTGATGAGCAATATCGAGATGCGCATTCGGTTCATCGAGAAGAAGGAGCCCCGTTTCCTGTGCCAGTGCCCTCGCAATCAGGACCCGCTGACGTTCTCCGCCCGAGAGGTTGGTGATCAGTTTATCCGCAAGGTGCGCGATGTCGGTTTGATTCATCGCTTCGCGGGCAACGGCGTGATCGCGTTCGCTTTCAAAGATATTGCCGTGGCCGTGGGGAGTTCTCCCCATCAGCACGACTTCAGTGACGGTGAAGGGAAACTGGATCATTCCCTCCTGCGGCACAACCGCCAGTTTCCTGGCAATCTCGCGCCGCGAATAGTCCCGGAGGCTCCGCTCATCAAGAGTCACCCGGCCCGCCCGGGGATCGACAACCCTGGAAGCAAGACGGAGCAGGGTCGACTTGCCGGAGCCGTTCGGCCCGACGATCGAAACAATCTCACCGCGGGCAACGGTGAACGTGATATCCCGAACGGTCGTTCGTCCCGGATCATACCCGAACGAAACATCCTGAAATGCGAGTGTATGCATGAGGTATGACAGAAGGTACAGAAAAAGAAGGATAGTTGTCGCTTTGGTCCGTCCGATCCGGTTTGCCGGAATCATCTGTCGCGGTGGAGCAGATAGAGAAACAGCGGTGCGCCGATCGCTGCGGTGACAGCCCCCACCGGAATTTCCGCCGGTGCGATCAGGGTTCTGGAGAGGATGTCGGCCAGAATGAGAAAAATCGCCCCTCCCAGAAATGAGGCGGGCAGAAGCAGGCGATGATCAGGTCCGAGCCACATTCGGAAGATGTGCGGAATGATCAGACCGACGAAACCGATGATCCCGCTCAGTGAAACGGCAACCCCGGTCAGAAGCGATGCCAGTATGTACGCAGTCCGCCGGAATCGGTTGACATCAATTCCGAGATGGAGAGCGGTCTCATCACCGGTTGCGATAAGATTAAACGAACCCGCCTTCATGACGAAGTAGCCGGAGACGGCAAGAGTGCACACACCCGCCAGAGCCAGCGAACCGGACCCCGCCCCGCTCAGATTTCCCATCAGGAGGAGAAACGCGCCTTTCATATCCTGATACAGCATTGCGAAACCGACCAGCACAACAGCATTGAAGAAAGCGCCTACCATCACCCCGGCAAGGAGGATCGCGTACGTGTCCAGCTGTCCCCGGCGATGTCCGAGAAAAAACACCACGCCCATCACAGCCACACAGCCTGCAAAAGCCGCAACCGGCGCGACAAACGCCGCCGCCGCAGGGAGCAGCCAGAGCACCGCGAGCGCGCCGACTGTTCCACCACTCGAAATCCCAAGAATATACGGC
>JAOUDE010000044.1 GCA_029859455.1 Ignavibacteria bacterium
TTGAAACAAACGATCAGCGAGATGCGGGGCAGGCACCGGCAGGCGTTTCTGCTTCTTCTCGCGGTCCTGATCTATACGGAAGGGATCGGTACGATTATCAGGATGGCGGCGCTGTATGCATCGAGCCGCGGGTTGCCTGATTCCGATGTCATTCTGGCGATCCTCCTTGTACAGTTCCTCGGCATCCCGTTCAGTTTTCTCTTCGGAGGCCTCGCCGGGAAGATAGGGCCGAAACGGTCGATCATGCTCGGCCTTGTCGTCTATACAGGCGCGACCCTGCTGGCTTACAGGATGGAGACCGTCACCGAGTTCTACATTCTCGCTCTGCTGATCGGGATGGTGCAGGGAGGGACACAGGCGCTCAGCCGGTCGCTCTTCGCTTCGATGATCCCACACCATCGGACTTCCGAGTTCTTCGGGATCTATGCCGTTTCGGAGAAAGTGGGAGGATTCCTCGGCCCGATGGTCTTCAGTGTTATCATCACCCTCACCGGTTCCACGCAGCCTGCAGTCCTCTCGATCGTCGTTTTCTTCCTTGCCGGCGGGAGCCTGCTCTTTCTTGTCAATGAAACCGAAGGACAGAACGAGGCCAGGAAGGCGGAGGCAGGAGTCCTGAAGTTGTAGCTCTGCAGTTCCGCCCCGCTGATGCTCCTTCCTGATTTTTTTCCCTGTTTTTCGTAAGTTGGTCCCGATGCAGAAGTCGGTGTATTTCATATCGGATGTCCACCTCGGACTAGGGACCCGCTCCGGAGAGAGGGAAAAGGAGAACCGCCTCCTCTCCTTTCTTAACGCGATTCGCGACGACTGCCGGGAGTTGTTCATTCTGGGCGATCTGTTCGATTTCTGGTTCGAGTATAAAACCGTGATTCCGAAGGGATTTCACCGAACCCTTTCCGCCATACAGGAGTATACCGACGGGGGAATCCCGGTAAAGTATCTCGCGGGGAACCATGATTTCTGGATGGGAGATTTCTTCCACACCGAGCTCGGAGTCGATCTGTACCGTAACCCGTTCGAAATCGAGCGTGACGGGAAGAAGATATTTCTTCATCATGGTGACGGACTTGCCCGGCGGGATACCGGCTACCGCTTGATCAAGCCGGTGTTGCGAAATCAGGTCAATATCTGGCTCTACCGGTGGCTCCATCCGGATCTCGGGGTTCCGCTGGCGAGAGGCTCGTCACGATCGAGCAGGAAGTATACCGGACAGAAGGACTACGGAGAAACGGACGGAATGGTGGAGTTTGCAAAGGGAAAGATTGCTGAAGGAGCGGATATCGTGATCATGGGACACAGACATCAGCCCTGCATGATGAACATTGAGAGCGGAACGTACCTCAATCTCGGTGACTGGATACAAACGAATACCTATGCTGTCATGAAGGACGGTGCGATCCAGCTTGAGCATTGGGGAGAAGGAGAAGCAGTGCGATGACCGGAAAGAAGAAGCGATCGTATTCGAAGGAGGATATGAACCGGTATTTTGATGATCCGGAATACCGGCGATCGAAAAGTGGAAAAAAGCCGAAAGGGAAACAGAAGACATCGAGGCCGACCAGGGGTGGGGTGAGCCCGGTCTGGTGGATCGTCCCGGTCATCCTGGTCGCGCTGTCAACGGTTTACGGTGTCTATCTCTTTTCGGGATTACCCTCCCTCGAGCGGATCGAGAATCCCCGGCCCGAGCTGGCAACAAAAGTGTTTTCCGTCGACGGTGAGGTTCTGGATCAGTTCTTTGTGAAGAACCGCTCCCAGGTTTCCCTGAACGATGTTCCCCGACAGGTGATCGAGGCGCTGGTTGCAACCGAAGACAAGGATTTCTTCTCCCACTGGGGTGTTGACGCGTTTCGTTTTATCCAGGCGATGGTGAAAAACGTGTTCCTCTCGCGGAGAGAAGGCGCAAGTACCATTACGCAGCAGCTTTCCCGGAATCTCTACCTCGGCCATGATGACAGCAACCTGTTTGATACGATCACCCGGAAGATCCGCGAGTTCATTACTGCTGTCCAGCTCGAGAAGAATTTTACGAAGAATGAAATCCTGGAGTTTTATCTGAACGTCGTCTATTTCGGCAGGGGGACGTACGGCATCGCAGCAGGGGCGCAGACGCACTTCAACAAGACTCCCCGGGAACTGACGCTGTCCGAGACCGCGACGCTGATTGCGATGCTGAAAGGGCCTGCGTTCTACGATCCGGTGAACCACCCGGAGGAGGCACGAGGGCGGCGGAATGTGGTTCTCTCACAGATGGTCAAATACGGGTATCTCACGCCGGAGCTGGCGGAGGCCACGAAGGCGGAAGAGATCGTTCCCCGGCCCGCCTCAACAACCGGACGAACCGGCCTGGCCCCGCATTTTGTGGAGTTCGTCCGTCAGCAGATGCAGACCAGGGCGGAGAAATATGGTTTCGACCTGTACCGCGACGGATTGGTGGTGCAGACCACGATCGACAGCCGTATGCAGCGGTATGCCAACCAGGCGGTTGAGGAACACCTGACGGAGTATCAGGAGATGTTCAGCGGCCTGTGGAACTGGTCCAAGGAACCGGAAGCGCTGAAGACGGTGATCGATCTTGCTGCCCGGACCTCGCCCGAATACCGGGCTGCGCGCTCAGTCTCTGAACGGGACAGTCTCTACGCCGCCTTCAGCGGGAACCGTGCATGGGTGGATTCGGTCAAGGAAGTGGCAAAACGGATCGAGGTAGGGTTTGTCGTGATCGATCCTCACAGCGGTGAGATTCGTGCGATGGTGGGAGGGGCGAATTTCCGTGAATTCAAGTACGGACTGAATCATGTCACCCAGATCCGGCGCCAGGTCGGTTCCGCCTTCAAGCCGCTGGTGTATACCGTTGCAATCGATAACGGGTATCCTCCGACCTACGAACTCCTGAACCAGCCGGTCACGCTCCTCATGGCGGACGGCAAACGGTGGACCCCGGCGAATTCGGACGGGTCATTCGGGGGCAAGAGCACGCTCCGTAACGGACTGCGCAACTCGATCAACCTGGTCGCAGTCAGGGCGATCATGGAAATAGCCCCTGTGAAGGAAGTGATCGATTATGCACACAGGATGGGAATCAGCGCCGACCTACCCCCTTATGAATCTCTGGCGCTCGGGTCGGGTGAGGTCTCTCCGCTCGAAATGACATCGGCATTCGGTGTCCTTGCCAACAAGGGGGTCTACGTCGAGCCGATCAGCATTCTTCAGATCGAAGACAGGGAAGGAGATGTTCTTGAGGAGAGTCACCCGCAACGGCGCGAAGTTCTGAGCGAGGAGACTTCATTCATTATCACGTCGATGATGCAGGATGTGGTGGATCAGGGGACCGGCATCCGGGTCAGGAACTACTATCATTTGCCCGCCGCCGGAAAAACCGGAACGACGAATGAGTTCGCCGACGCCTGGTTCATCGGGTTTACCCCGGCGCTGGTTGGCGGTGTCTGGGTCGGGTTCGACAACAAGGTGGTTCATTTTACGAACTGGGACGGTCAGGGTGGAAGAGCTGCCGCGCCGATCTGGGGTCGTTTCATGCAGCTGGTCTATGACGATCCCGAACTGAAGCTGCCGGTCGAGTATTTTGAACGCCCGCTGACAGTGTTTGAAGAGATCATCTGCGATGACACGAAGGGTCTTGCCAACGATTACTGCCCGAGCAAAGTGGTGGAGTTCTTTACGGAGAAAACCAGGCCTGGAAAGTGCTCGAAGCACACCAGCCTGAAATGGAATGACGGGGAGGAGGGGATGGGGACGATCAGTTTCTGACCGGCCGCCGGTTTGGCTACGTCAATTCGAGATCGAAGATTTCGTCGGTGTCGACTTCTCGTCCGTCCTGAGAAAGATCTTTTCCTTCATCCCTGTTGAGGAGAAACGGCAACGCAACGATTGAAAGAACTGCCATGGTTTTGAGAAGATTCATGTTGCCCTCTTTGATGGAAAACGGCCATGCCCTTTCTCTAAAGATAGAGCAGAGCATGGCCGTTTGATGTGACGATACGCACAAGGAGTGCTCGAAACCAGCCTTTTACTTCAACAGGATCATTTTCCTGGCCAAAACCTGACCATCGACAGTAAGCCGGTACAGGTAGACCCCGCTGGTGACACCCCTGGCATCCCATTTTCTGCTGTAATTCCCAGAAGCGAGACGTTCATCGACAATGGTTGCCACCTCCCGGCCGGAGAGGTCATAGATCCTCAGGGAGACATCAGACAGATCCGAAATCTCGAATCCGAAATTCGAAATGCTGTTGAACGGGTTCGGATAGTTCTGCTTCAGGAGGAATGTGTGCGGGAAGCCGGATCCCGATCCTACAGAAGCCACGATTCCTCTCAGACTGTCGATCAGCGCGCTGTTCTGCTTGCCGTTTCCCTCCCCTGGCGTCGGGGCTGTGTTGTTTCTGGTCCATCCCGCAGAATCCCCGAGAACCCCCAGTGAGCCGCCGTCGAACGAAGCGCTCGTGTTGCTTGCCGAGGCATTGTCGAAATGCATCCTCGGTTCCGGGAGAGATCCGGCGTTCCCGCTTCCCCATGAAACACCGAACTGATGGCCTCCCGAACTGTCACGGATCTGGATCGCATCGCTTGTGCCCGCAAACAGGAACAGTGTCCCGTCAAGATACTCCTCATTGTCCGCCTTGACGATCAGGAGATAGTCGGAGGGATCCAGGTCCTCATCGAAGAGGGCGTCAGGTTTGGCGATAAGGACAACGGTCCCCGCCGGGAGATCACTCCAGAGCGGGACCGAAAGAAACTCAAGCGGGTCCTGCGGAGCTCCCCCGGATGTGAAATCGCGCAGATCCCACCCGCGGATGTCAAGCCCTGACTGGACGACAACAAGCTCCACCCACTCATCCGCGGTGCTGGAGTTATACAGCTCGTTAATAATCAGCGGCTGGGAAAACAACGGGATGGCGGCGACAGGTATCAGTAACATCAGAATGATACCACGCATGGAAAACCTCCTTTTCAAGAGGCGGGTGGTTGGATGAGGCGGGTGTTGAGGCGGGCTGAAAACGTAACAAAGTACCGGTAGAAAGGCAAGGGGGAGACGGAGGGGGTCTCCCCTACACCTCTTTTATAACCTTTACCACCTTCCAAACAAAATTCACTTCCTTCTTCTTGACCGTGATCGGCTCGAATGATGGATTCAACGGTATCAGGTGGAGATAGCTTCCCTCGAACTTGATCTTCTTGAGTGTGTCTTCACCATTGACCCGAACAACGCAAATGTCCCCGCTCTGCGGTTCGAGTTTCGGGCTGACGATCACGACATCTCCCTCCTCGATCCGGGGTGCCATCGATTCCCCTGTTACAGTCAACGCAAACGCCTGGGGATCGCGGACATCGTCAACCGTGACGTAATCATCTACATAGTCAGGATGAAAAACGGTTGCGGGAGTACCGCCGCGGACCTGAGAGACAAGGGGGATGTCGACAAGCGGGTTTCCGGTCCGTGGTGATACAGGAAGTGAGTACACGTTTGACGGCCGTCCGGGCGGATCGAACATATCCCCCTCGCCGGTCAGAATCCAGCTCGCCTGGACCGATGTTGCCCGGGCTAGTTTCGTGATCGCTACCCCGTCCGGGGTTTGTTCACCCTTCTCCCAGCGCTGGAGTGTTCTTGTGACGACCCCCGCCTTTGCGGCCAGTGTCGCCTGGTCCATTTCCTTCTCCTCCCGTGCCTTGCGTATCCGGTCACCAATTGTCATTTTCATCCGGCCTGCCTGTCGTTGTTTGACAATATTGTCACTCTAACTCTTGACAAGACGACATATATGTCGTATGTTTCAGGAGCAAGATACCAAACGAACTGATGACTGTCAAGACCCCGGGAGGTGCCAGATGAAAAAAACGAAGAAGGAGATTCTGATTGGAATTGGAGGATGGGAGCATGAAGTTCTCGATCACTGCTTTTATCCGTCAGGAAACATCGATCAGGCACGGAAGCTGGCACTCTATGCGGAGCAGTTTGATTCTGCGGAGGTGCGTCCGACATTCTGGGATGACAGCATCAGCCAGGGGGATGCCGTCGACTGGACTGCGTCGGTAGCGGGGAACCCGCGGTTCCGGTTCAGCGTCAAACTGCACCGCTCGTTCACTCATGAGAAAAAGCTTATGCCGCGTGCGACGCGAGGGATGCGTTCCATCCTGCACGAATTGTCACGGCACAACAAGCTGGGGGCGGTCCTCGCTCAGTTTCCGTACTCTTTCACCAACACAGGAGCGAACAGGTTTTATCTTCTGAAACTGGGCGAGGTGTTCTCCGGGTTCCCTTTGTTTGTCGAACTTCGGCATGGCTCGTGGGACGAGACAGGACTTCCGGAGTTTCTGTGTGAGCAGCGGCTGCAGCCGGTGAACGTGGATCTTCCCCGGTTGCGGCAGTACACGTCCTGCCGGGCGGATGCCGGTGACGGTGTGGCATACCTTCGCCTGCACGGGAGGAATGAAAAGGGGTGGCTTGTGAACGCGGTCGATGCCCGGTATGATTACCTCTACAATGGAAGAGAGATGAGAGAGATAAAGCGCAGGGTGGACCGTCTCTCGGAAAAAGCGGATCGTGTATTCGTCCTCTTCAACAACACGACAGGAGGGAAGGGGGTCGCCAATGCGCTCCAGCTGCAGCATGCGCTGCAGGATACCCGGTCTGAACATCTGCCCGCATCCGCGTTGCGAGCGTTTCCGTTTCTTCAGCCAATCGCTGCGAAGGAGACAGGTCAGACAGGGTTTCTCGAAACAGATGAACTCAGAAGAGCGATGTAAAGCCGGAGTTGGATGATGGTGGATCGGATAGGGTATTGAAATCCCGATACGGATGGAGCGGCTGGTTACCGGCAGCTAGAACAGACCCTTGACGAGTCCGCCATCCACACCGATTGTTGCACCGTTGATGTAGCTTGCCTTTTCTGAAGCGAGGAAAGCGATGACGCTGGCAAGTTCTTCAGGCGTGCCGAATCGTCCCGCCGGTATATCTGCTGAAGCGTTCTGCACATACTCATCAAATGTAATTCCCTGCTTCTCCGATCGGATCTTTCCCAGTTCCTGCTGGCGGCCTGTCATGATAAAGCCGGGAGCAATGCTGTTGACTGTGATGCCATCTCTTGCGTAGAGGTTCGCCAGGATTTTCGAAAGACCGAGAATACCGGGGCGAAGGACAGAAGAGACGATCAGGTCATTGACTGGCTGCTTCACCGTGAGAGAGGTGATATTGATGATTCGCCCCCAGCCGTTCTTCTGCATGGCCGGGATCACCCCGCGGATCGATCGGATGACACTCATCAGATTTCGCTCGAACCCGGTCTGCCACTGTTCGTCACTCAGGTCGTGAAACCCGCCGGAGGGAGGCCCGCCGGAGTTCGTGACGAGGATATCAACCTGACCGAATGTTTGAACAGCGGCCTTGAGAAGGGCATCGATTTCATCCCCTTTTGAAAGATCGCTCGTTACGGGAAGCACGTTGTCCTTTGTCGTCTCCGCCTTGCGGATTATCTCAGCTGCGGCAGCTTTGATTCTCGCTTCGTCCCGGGAGCAGATGACAACACGGGCACCTGCCTGTGCAAGCGCCATTGCGCCCGCCTTGCCGAGACCTCCACTGGCGGCACAGACGACCGCTGTTTTTCCGTCGAGACCGAGATCCATACTCTAAATCCCTCCCGGTCGGACCCCGGCCTCAGTCCACATCCGGGACTCCCTGCTTCCTGAGCGATTCGCGGATTCTGCCAACCGCTTCCTCTTCAGATATCTGGAGGCGCGATCCTGCGGTCCGGACCGCGATCTCGAGCGGATCTTTCCGGTACATCAGCCATCGATAGATATTGTAGCCGAGCCGGTCCCGGTCGTGCCCATCGGCGGTCGGTATTCCGGAAACGGCCTTGTACGCGATCGACTCGACGCTGTCCCCGGGTGCGTTGATCACTGCGGGTGGTGGTTTGGTGGTCATTTCTGTTACCTGCCTATTTCTGTGTGATCAGGTTGAAACGGAGATACTCGCGGTTCATGCGGGCGATGTTGGAGACGGAGATTTCCTTCGGACATTCTGCTTCACAGGCGTAGGTGTTGGAGCAGGAGCCGAAGCCCTCCAGGTCCATCTTCGCGACCATGCTGACCACGCGTGTGTCACGTTCCGCCTGTCCCTGTGGCAGGAGGGCGAGATGGCTCACCTTTGCGGCAACGAAGAGGGAGGCGGATCCGTTCTTGCACGCCGCCACACATGCCCCGCAGCCGATACAGGTGGCCGCATCGAATGCTTCATCGACAGCATTCTTGGCGATCGGAATGGCATTGGCATCCGGGGCCCCGCCGGTTTTGACGCTGACAAACCCGCCCGACTGGATGATCCGGTCGAACGAAGTTCTGTCCACAATCAGATCTCTGATGACAGGGAACGGTTTCGCCCTGAATGGCTCGACCACAATCCTGTCGCCGTCATTGAAACATCGCATACGGAGTTCACATGTGGCAACGCCCTTCTGCGGCCCGTGCGCCCGTCCGTCAATCATGATACCGCAGCTTCCGCAGATCCCTTCGCGGCAGTCATGATCAAACGCGACCGGTTCCTCTCCCTTTCGGACAAGATCATCATTCAGGACATCCAGCATTTCCAGAAATGACGCATCGGGTGAGATGTCACGGACCGTATAGGTGACGAAACCACCGGGAGTGGTGCTGTTCTCCTGCCGCCAGACTTCGAGTGTCAGGTTCATTACTTGTAACTCCTCTGGGCAGGTTTCACATACTCGAATGTAAGAGGCTCCTTGTGGAGTTTCGGCTCCCGGCCGTCCCCCCCGAACTCCCATGCAGCCACGTACGAGAAGTCCTTGTCGTTCCGTAGTGCTTCGCCATCAGCCGTCTGATGCTCTTCACGGAAATGACCGCCGCATGATTCCTCGCGGTGGAGAGCGTCACGGGCCATGAATTCTCCGAGTTCGAGAAAATCAACCACCCGGCCGGCTCGTTCAACCTCATTATGGAGGCCGTTGACCGATCCGACAACACGGACATCCTGCCAGAACTCATCCCGGAGTTTTCTGATCGAATCGATCGCGCTCTTCAGGCCCTCTTTGTTTCTTCCCATGCCGACATTTTCCCACATCGTCTTTCCGAGCGCTCTGTGGAAATCATCGACCGTCCTGCTTCCCTGAATCGCCAGCAGCCTCTCCGTCAAACCCTGTGCGGCTTCCAGTGCACCGGCGAATTCGACATGGCTTTCATCGACCGGATCGAACGTGGTGGTCGCGAGGTAGTCGCCGATCGTATACGGGATGATGAAATAACCATCCGCCAGACCCTGCATCAGCGCACTTGCACCGAGGCGGTTCGCCCCGTGATCAGAGAAATTCGCCTCGCCGAGGACGAACATTCCCGGGATGGTACTCATCAGATTGTAATCGACCCAGAGTCCGCCCATCGTGTAATGGACCGCCGGATAGATTCTCATCGGTGTCGAGTACGGATCTTCTCCTGTAATCTCATGATACATGTCGAACAGATTGCCGTATTTTTCTTCGATCCACCCTTTGCCGTTCCGGTCGATCGCGTCCTTGAAGTCGAGATACACGGCGGTTTTCGTCGGTCCAACCCCCAGACCCTTATCGCACATCTCCTTTGCCCGTCGTGACGCCACATCGCGGGGGACAAGGTTGCCGAAGGAGGGATAGAGCCGCTCAAGATAATAGTCCCGCTCTTCTTCCGGGATGTCCTCCGGTGACCGGGAGTCATCCTTCTTTTTCGGGATCCAGATTCGCCCGTCGTTCCGGAGGCTCTCGCTCATGAGAGTCAGTTTCGACTGGTAATCGCCGCTGACCGGGATGCATGTCGGATGGATCTGCGTGTAGCAGGCGTTCGCAAAATATGCACCCTTCTTGTGGGCTCTCCAGATGGCAGTGGCGTTGCTTGCCTTTGCCATCGTCGACAGGTAGAAGGCGTTACCGTACCCTCCGGTTGCCAGGATGACTGCATTGGCAGAATATTTTTCGAGCGCTCCCGTGACGAGATTCCGCACGACGATCCCCCGCGCCCGTCCGCTCACAAGCACCAGTTCCACCATCTCGCGACGATCGTGAAATTTGACAGTCCCGGCGCCAATGTGACGAGAGAGCTGAGAGTACGCGCCGAGCAGGAGCTGCTGCCCGGTCTGGCCGCGGGCATAGAAGGTACGGGACACCTGTGCTCCGCCGAACGAACGGTTATCCAGGAGGCCGCCGTATTCGCGTGCAAACGGAACTCCCTGTGCAACGCACTGGTCGATTATGTTGCCGCTCACCTGGGCAAGCCGGTAGACATTCGCCTCACGTGCCCTGTAGTCGCCTCCCTTGACCGTATCATAGAACAGGCGCCAGGCGCTGTCGCCGTCATTCGAATAGTTCTTCGGTGCGTTGATCCCGCCCTGGGCCGCGATGCTATGTGCCCGCCGGGGTGACTCATGATAGGAGAAAGCGGTAACGTGATAACCGAGGTCAGCCAGTGAAGCGGCAGCGGAAGCTCCTGCCAGTCCAGTGCCGACAACGATCACATGGTATTTTCGCTTGTTGGCCGGGTTGACCAGCTTGAGATTGAAGCGATGAGCGTCCCATTGCTTCTCAATCGGTCCCGAAGGTATTCTTGATTCAAGAGCCATGGTTGTCAGGAAAGTCCAAAGTAGAAGAACAACGGCATTGCTGCAAAGCCGAGTGGTATAAGGAACCAGAAGATGAAGCCGACCATTTCGATGAGCGGAAGATAGCGTTTGCCGCGCAAGCCGAATGTCTGAAAGGCTGATTGAAATCCGTGTCGCAGGTGATATCCGAGCAGGGCGAGGGCGACCAGATAAAAGAGAGAGTACAAAGGACTGGCAAACGCATCCTGGACAAGGTGATACATGGAGACTTCCGAGCTGCTGAATCTGGAAGGAACAAAAAATGTTCTGAGATGAATCACCAGAAAGATAAAAAGGATGCTCCCGCTGAGGAATGAAACCCTGGAGGCCAGGGAGCTGGTGTCCGACCCCGCATTCACTTTGTACTGTTCCGGTCGCACCCTTCTGTTGGCAAGCCAGAGGCGGATACCGAGAGCGATGTGGACCATGAGGCCAAGAAACAGGCCGATTTCCATTGTTCGAATGGCCGGATTGGACGCCATGAACTCAGCATACTGGTTGAAGGCGACTCCGTTGTCACTCCTGAACAACAGGAGGTTCCCGGCAAAATGGACAACGAGAAACGAGCAAAGGAAGAGCCCGGTGAAGCCCATCAGCAGTTTCCGCCCGATGGTGGATCTGAAAAACTGTGTGAAATTGGTCATAAGTGGCTGCGATGCTTCAAGAACTGGTTGTCAGAATGGATCGGGGTGAGTGGCAGTCTCCCGTGGAGAACGGAAAAATTTACGGAAGAATGGTGAACTTTGCAAGGTAAGGAACCTTGTCCGCCCCGGGGGGAGCGAGGAGGCGCGCGAGGGTGTCAGCCGGCCGGAGAGGCAGTGGTACTGCCGATGAATCGTGCTACCGAGATCAGGCCGCCAATCAGGCCGAGGAATGCCCCGGTGGCAAGAATGGC
>JAOUDE010000045.1 GCA_029859455.1 Ignavibacteria bacterium
GGCGGAGCTCGTAGCGACTCTCATGGCCGAGGCAGTCAGGATGTTCGAAAAGGGAGATGTTCCGCGCGTCCAGCAGAACGAAACGCTTGCGAGCTATTATCCTTTCCCGAAGGGGAAGCGGACCGAGACAAAGCGATGAGTATGAAGCCGGCAGCTTCCACACCATTACCATTGACCGATGCATTGCAGGAAATTGTCGAGGGGCGTAACGTGAAGCGGTCATCTCATAGCCTCATCTGGGAAGGAACCGATTGCACTGATGAGTTTGTCCGGATCCTTGACGAAAAGGGGTATCATCCGGTCCTCGTCCGGGACGTTTCGGTTGCGCCCGGGGAAAGAGTACCGGCTTTCCATGTCGCGAATGCGTCGGCACTGTTCGGATGGATTTTCTGGGAGAAATTTTCCGACCGGAGAATGCGCAAACTCTTCGGGAGCGTTGTGAGAAACAACAAAGGGGACTGGGCGGTCCAGATTCCGGAAAAGAAATCTGTGCTTGTTTACGCCAATACCTCCGAGTTGAGCGAGATGGATATCGATCACCCATCGGCGACATGACGTGCCGGAACTGCCGGATCTTCTTTATATCAACAGGTATCTCAACGAGCATCTGGCGGGACGTTCCGTTACAGGTTGTGAGATCAGGCAGCCAGTCGTTCTCCGCCTCGCGATAGATCAACCGCCGGAAGAAATGCTCGCTGGCAGGAAAATCGTCTCGTCCAGAATCAGGGGGCCATTCATTCGGGTTCTGCTGTCACCCGGAGCAGAGGTGATCCTCAACCTGATGCTTGCAGGGAGGTTGCAGCATCAGAAACCGGGTGGAAAGGCTGAAGGGTACCGGTGCCTGTCACTGTTCCTGGATGACAGCTCCGCCCTTCACCTGTGCGATCAGAAACTGATGGCGAAGGTGTACATCGTCCCTGAGGGGAAGACATCCTCAATTCCCCGCTATGATGAACAGGGGACAGACGTTCTTTCCGCGCAGTTCACCTTTGATCATTTTGAAGAACTTTCCACCCGGAACAGGAGAAAACAGGTCCGGGTGTTTCTGACCGACCAGCGGTCCCTGAGCGCCATCGGCAACGCATACGCGGATGAAATTCTGTTCGAAGCCGGGATCCATCCGAAAACGTTTCTCCGGAATCTGGACAGTGCGATGATCAGGCGCCTCTATGGAGCAATCGGAGATGTTCTTGCCCGCGGTGCGGATGCAGTTCGCTCAGCCGGCAAGCCGATTCAGGTCAAAGTCCGGAACCATATGAAGGTGCGAAACCGGAAAGGAGAACCCTGTCCCAGATGCGGGGACACGATCCGGCGGGAAGGTGTCAGAGGTTATGATGTTTTCTTCTGTCCGACCTGTCAGCCGCCGACCAGAGATCTGTTTCTCGACTGGAGAAACATTCCATCATAGCACTACAGTAACCAAAGCCAAAGGAGCGCCGTCCATGCGATTGTTGTCCACTCTTTTTGTTCTCATGATCTCACTTGTTCTTCCCGCCCGCAGCGGGGACTTCACCCCCTCGGAGGATGCACTCCGCTCCATGCAGGCAATAGGGCATTCATCGCTGATGAGCCATATCCGGTTTCTCTCCCATGATCTCCTCGAAGGGCGCGCTCCCGGAACCCGCGGAGATCTGCTTTCACAGACGTACATCGCGTCCCAGATGGAACTGATCGGACTCAAGCCGGGAGCGGAGGATGGATCATACTTTCAGCAGGTTCCGGTGATCTCCATGACGGCGGATCCATCGATGACCTTCAGGATTTCGGGAGACGGCAGTGAGCTCCTGCTGGAGTACAGGAAGGATTTTGTCGCAGTGGCCGGAAAACAGCAGGAGGAAATCTCGGTGAAGGATGCCGAGATAGTTTTTGTCGGCTACGGGATTGACGCCCCGGAGCAGAACTGGGATGACTACAAAGGCGTCGATGTGAGAGGCAAGATTCTCCTGATGATGAATAATGACCCCGCCCCCGATGATCCGAAAGAATTCGCCGGAAAGGCCCGCCTGTACTACGGACGATGGACGTACAAATATGAGATTGCCGCGAGAAAGGGGGCAATCGGGGCGATCATCATTCATACGCGTGAGTCTGCCGGGTATGGCTGGAACGTGGTGGAATCCTCCTGGTCGGGAGAACAGTTCGAGCTGGGGCAGGATCCTTCCGCAGCGACATCACTGATCAATGGGTGGACAACGCTCGAGGCGACCAGGCGGATCCTGGAGAAAGCGGGAGTCGATTATGACGAACTGATCGCCTCCGCGCTGGATCGTTCCTTCAAACCGGTTCCACTGGGGGTTGCCCTGTCGACCTCGATCAAGACCAGGATCAGGAAAGTGATGACCACGAATGTGCTGGGGCTCCTTCCCGGAAGCGATCCTGAATTGAAGAAGGAAGTGGTAATCTACTCCGCCCACTACGATCACCTTGGGGTCGGGAACCCGGTTGCGGGAGACTCGATTCATAACGGGGCGCTCGACAATGCGACCGGCGTCAGTGCGCTGCTCAACATTGCGGCCGCGTTCACGTATCAGCAGACTCCGCCCCGCCGTTCACTCCTCTTTGCGGCTGTCGGTGCAGAGGAATCAGGACTTATCGGCTCGAAGTATTATGCTGAGCATCCGACGTTCCCGCCCGGCAGGATCGCTGCCAATATCAACATGGACGGATTGAACATCTTCGGTCCGACCAGAGATGTTATCATGGTGGGCCTGGGGAAATCCTCGATGGACGATGTGCTGAAGAAGGTGGCCGATTGGCAGGGACGGGTCGTGAAACCGGATCAGTTCCCGGAGCAGGGTTTCTTCTACCGGTCAGACCAGTTCAATTTCGCCAAGATCGGAGTCCCTTGCATGTACCTTGAAGCCGGGATGGAGTATATCGGCAAACCGGAGAACTTCGGAAAAGAAATGGTCGAGGAATACATTCAGAAGCATTACCACCAGCCGAGCGACGAAATTGCGGACGACTGGGTTCTCACGGGGGCCGTCGAGGATGTTCAGTTGATGTATCTCGTCGGCCACATCGTTGCCGACCAGGATGCGATGCCGGTGTGGAACAAGGGAGATGAGTTTGAGGCTGCGAGGAAGAGGGCGTTGGGGAAGACCGAGTGATTTGATGATTTGATCAATTGGTCATTTGATCATTGGGTGTCCCGCCGGGTATCATTCGATAATCGGAGGGACTATGCTTTCAAAAGCCCTGCAGTTGCAGGATCGGACCAAGCGATTCGCCATCTCCATCATTCGATTCTGCAGGGGACTTCCGCGTGGTAATGAGCAGTGGATCATATCCGGCCAGCTCATTCGCTCGGCAACTTCCGTTGCGGCAAATTACAGGGCAGCCTGTCGAGCGCGCTCGCGCGCCGAGTTTATTGCAAAGGTCGGAATTGTCGTCGAAGAAGCTGACGAAACAGTGTTCTGGCTGGAGGTGTGGGGCGAAACTCAGAATGCCGGGCCTGGAGATCATGCTTCACTCCTAAGGGAGGCCCAAGAACTCCTTGCGATCTTTGCATCGTCCCAGAAGACGATGAGGCTTAAGGGAAAAATCTCAAAATGAAAAAATGTTGAATTCACAAAATTCCTTGGGGCTATGATGTTTCGTTCCATCTCTGATTTCTCCTACACCTGGGAGCCCGAAATCGAGCGTACCCAGAAGATCCTGAAACATATGACCAATGCGTCGATGTCGCAGACGGTCGACAAAGAGGGAAGAACCCTTGGCCGGATTGCATGGCACCTGACGACCAGTATTCCGGAGATGATGAACAGGACGGGACTGAAGATCACCCGGCCCGGTCCGGAAGATCCTGTCCCGGCGACCGCGCGGGAAGTGTTTCAGGCATACAACGAAGCGGCGATTGCCCTCATGAGTCAGGTGCAGTCGGAGTGGACCGATGCATCTCTCGATCTTGTTGATGAGATGTATGGTGAGCACTGGAAGCGGTCGAAGACATTGCAGGTGCTGGTGTTTCATCAGATTCACCATCGGGGACAGATGACGGTTCTGATGCGTCAGGCCGGCCTCCAGATTCCCGGGATCTTCGGTCCGGCAAGGCAGGAGTGGGCTCAATGGGGCATGGAGCCGCCGAAGGTGTGAACGCACGGTTCAAACTATGGACACGGGCGGTGGTGTTCACGCTGCTGGTCCCTTCCTCCGTTGCGGTGCTGATCCCGTTCCTTCTTTCACTCTATTACACCGACCAGATTGAGCTGGGAGGGTTCAACCTCATCGGTGCTCCGTTTCTCCTTGCAGGGATAGTAGCGTACCTCGCGAGCGTGGTTTTGTTTGTATCGAAGGGTGGTGGAACACCGGCTGCCTGGTTCGCACGATTCCTGTCGCCGTTGATCGGCAGTGAGCCGGAAAAGCTGGTCGCGGCCGGTCTCTATCGATGGACCAGGAACCCGATGTATCTGGGCGTTGTCATGATTGTGTTCGGCCAGGGACTCCTGTTCGATATTCTGGTGTATCACTTCTATGCCTGTTTTCTCTGGCTTCTGTTCCATGGTGTGGTGACCGGTCTCGAAGAACCGCACCTGAAAAAGAAATTCGGAAAACCGTACGAAGACTACCTGCTGAAGACTCCGCGGTGGATCGGGTTCTCCCCGGATCCGCCGGATGATCGTAGACCAACATGAAACAAAGGAAGGACACCTGATGAAACCCTCTGTTGTGTTTGCTCCTGCTGTTCTGCTGCTGCTGGCTGTCACACCGGCGGCAGGACAGATTTCCATTCCGTCCACCTCCGAGGTTCTGCCCAACGGGCTGACGGTGATCCTGCACGAGGATCATTCCGTACCGGTCGTTTCAGTGAATGTCTGGTATCATGTCGGCTCGGGCCGGGAAAAACCGGGAAGAACCGGCTTCGCCCATCTGTTCGAGCATATGCTCTTCCAGGGCTCCGAGCATGTCGGCGATGATCAGCACTTCGGCTATATCCAGGAGGCGGGGGGGACACTGAACGGATCGACCAGTAATGATCGGACGAACTATTATGAAACGGTGCCCAGTCAGTTCCTGGAGATGGCGCTCTGGCTCGAAGCAGACCGGATGGGGTTCCTCCTTCCTGCGATGACACAGGAGAAGCTTGACAACCAGCGTGATGTCGTGAAGAACGAGCGGAGACAGCGGACTGACAACCAGCCGTACGGCCGGGCCTTCGAAAGGATCCAGACACTTCTTTATCCTGACGGGCATCCATACAGCTGGCCGGTCATCGGATCGATGGAGGACCTCAGCGCCGCCTCGCTGGATGATGTCGCGGAGTTCTTTCGAACCTACTATGTCCCAAACAATGCAAGTCTCGTGATTGTCGGGGATTTCGATCCGGAGCAGACAATGACCTGGGTGCGGGAGTACTTTGGGCCGATTCCGGCCGGGGATGCCATCCCGACGATGGAGGATGTGACTGCTGTGCTGGTTGACGGGAAGCGGGATATGATGGAGGACCGGGTTCAGCTGCCACGGCTCTACCTCGCCTGGCACAGCCCTCCAATGGCGACTCAGGGGGATGCAGTGTTCGATATCCTCTCTGATATCCTTGCGGGAGGGAAGAGCTCGCGTCTGTACAAATCGCTCGTGTACGACCGGCAGATTGCACAGGATGTCTCCGCATTCCAGTACAGCCGCAAGCTGTCCGGAGCGCTGATCGTTACGGTGACGGCAAAACCTGATGTGACACTCAGTCAAATCGAGGAGGAGGTCGCAAAGGAACTCAGACGACTTGCCGATGAGCCGCCTTCCGCCCGTGAACTCGAAAGAGCGCAGAATTCCATCCGGGCAAACTTCATCTACGGTCTCCAGTCAACCGCCGGGAAAGCTGACCGCATCAACGGGTACCAGTTCTTCTGGGGTGACCCGGGTGCGATCCGGAAGGACCTGGCCCGTTATGAACAGGTCACGGCCGGGGATATACAACAAGCTGTGCGTCGCTACATCGGTGATGGCCGGGTGGTGTTCAGCGTGGTGCCGGAAGGCCGGGAAGATCTGGCAGCACAATGACGACGAACGAAATGAAACGGAGAGCGAATACTATGAAACCGATTCTGATTGCAATACTGTTCATTGTTACCGTTTCCGGCTCGATGAGGGGGCAGCTCGACCGGACCGTCCGTCCGGAACCGGGCCCGACACCACCGTTGACGCTCCCCGAGATTCAGCGGTCATCTCTCGATAACGGACTTGCGATCATGCTCGTTGAGCATCATGAGCTGCCGGTCGTCGAGGTCAGCATGGTGATCATGTCCGGCTCCGCGCATGATCCGCCGGGCATGGCTGGCCTTGCTGATCTCACAACATCGATGATGGATGAGGGAACAGGAAAGAGGGACGCTCTGCAAATCGCTGACGACCTTGAATTTCTGGGTGCCAGTGTTTCCGTCAGTTCCGGCCTCGATGCTTCCACTGCCTCGCTGGTGACACTGAAAGAACATCTGGGCCCGGCGATGGAAATCTATGCTGATGTTCTTCTGGATCCCTCATTTCCCGAGACGGAGTGGGAGAGAGTGCGGAAGTCACACCTGACCAGCCTGCTTCAGCAGAAGGACAGGCCCGGAACGGTTGCGGGAAAGGTGTTCAACCTGATCACGTTCGGTCCGGAGCATCCGTACGGCAGGCCGTCCGATGGGACAGAGGAGTCGGTGGAATCAATCACCATCGCTGACATGCGACGGTTCTACTCCGAACACTTCCGCCCCAATAACGCGACCGTGATTGTGGTGGGTGATGTGACGATGCCTGAGGTCAGGGAAGTCCTGGAAACATACTTTCGCGGCTGGAAGGCCGGAAGCCGGATTGAAACCAGGACGCCTGCCCCGGCGCCGGTCGCATCAACCCGGATCTACCTGATTGACAAGCCGGAAGCGGCTCAATCGGAGATCAGGATCGGGCATGTCGGTGTGAATCGCGGAACGGCGGATTATTTCGCCCTGACGGTGATGAACACGATTCTCGGGGGCCAGTTCTCGAGCCGTATCAACATGAACCTTCGGGAGACGAAGGGGTACACCTATGGTGCGCGTACAGGGTTCTCCATGCGGAAAGAGGCGGGGCCGTTCACCGCGTCCGCGGCGGTCAAATCGGCGGTCACCGACAGTTCCGTGATCGAATTCATGAGTGAACTGAACAGGATGATCAATGAAGATGTGACGGAAGATGAGCTGCAGTTTGCGAAGAATTCGCTGATACGCCGCGAGCCGAGGAATTTCGAAACTCCCGGCCAGATCGCCGGTCAGCTGGAGTCACTGGTCCTGTACGGGCTCCCCGATGACTACTTTGCGACCTATGTGCAGAATTTTCAGAAAGTTTCGATTGCTGACGTCAGGCGCGTGGCGGAACGCTATCTTCACCCGGCGGAGATGAATATCGTGATCGTCGGTGATGTCGCTGAGGTAAGGGATGGGCTCGGTTCTCTCGGGTATGGTGACGTCGTGATGCTCGACGCAGACGGCAACCGGACGAACTGAGGCCGAACATGTTCATCGGTCATATTGCAGTCGCCCTGGGTGCAAAAAAGTTCGCACCGCGCACCTCGCTCGGGACGCTGATGTTCTCAGCGCAGTTTCTGGATCTGCTCTGGCCGCTGTTTCTGTTGTGGGGAGTCGAGCACGTGCGCATCGATCCGGGGAATACAGCGGTTACCCCGCTCGATTTCTACGACTACCCGCTTACCCACAGCCTCCTCACCGCGATGGCCTGGGCAGTCCTGGTCGCAGGGACGCATTATCTCACTCTGAGGGAGGCGAGGACTGCGGTTGTCCTCTATCTTGTCGTCCTGAGTCACTGGGTGCTTGATTTCATCACCCACAGGCCGGACCTTCCGTTGATTCCGGGCATGGATACTCTGGTTGGACTCGGCCTCTGGAATTCCGTGGGAGGGACGATAGCGGTCGAACTGGCGATGTTTCTTGCCGGGACTGCTCTGTATGTTCAGACAACTGTTCCGCGGATCATGATGGGACGCCTCGGTCTCTGGCTTCTGCTCAGCTTTCTCCTGGTGACCTGGGTGATCAATATTTTCGGACCCCCGCCGGCCGACGAGCGGCTGGTGGCATTTGCGGGACTTGGCCTCTGGCTGCTGGTTCTTGCCGGTTTCGGCGTGGACCGGGCGAGAGAGCTGCGAAACGATTCGGAGGATTCATGAGACACGCACTGTTCGCACTGATCATTCTCGCGTGCACGGCCGATCTGCACGCCCAGCTTGTTCACACCTACTCGATCGTGGCTCGTGACTCGGTGACCGGCGAGATCGGTGTTGCGGTCCAGTCGCACTGGTTCTCGGTCGGCTCGATTGTAACATGGGCGGAAGCAGGGGTTGGTGCCGTGGCCACGCAATCGCTGGTTGACCCGGCGTACGGTCCGCTCGGTCTTGACCTGATGAGACAGGGGAAGACCGCGGCTCAGTCGCTCGACGGTCTGCTTGCCACGGATGCCGGACGTGAAGTTCGTCAGGTGGCCATGATCGATGCGGAAGGAAATGTCGCAGTGCACACAGGATCGAACTGCATCAAAGAGGCGGGCCACCATGCCGGAAGGGGATACTCTGTGCAGGCGAATCTGATGTTGAACGATGCGGTCTGGCCGGCGATGGCTGAAGCGTATGAGCGTGCGGAGGGGGACCTTGCTGACCGGATGATGGCTGCCCTGGATGCGGGGGAGGCCGCCGGAGGAGATATCCGGGGAAGGCAATCTGCGGCGATCCTCATCGTGAAGGGTGAGTCGACCGGGAGAGTCTGGGCGGACCGCGTGATGGAGCTCCGTGTGGAAGATCATCCGGAGCCGCTCACGGAACTGAGGAGGCTGATCAGAGTCCACCGCGCGTACGACCATATGAACCGCGGCGATCTCGCGATCGAACATAATGACGTGGAGTCAGCACTCCACGAGTATGGCAGCGCGCAGGAACTGTTTCCGGAGAACCTGGAGATGAAGTTCTGGACTGCCATCTCGCTCGTGAACGCGGAACGAGTGGACGATGCCCTTCCTTTGTTCAGGGATATCTTCGTTCAGGATGTGAACTGGGCGACACTGGTTCCCCGGCTTCCCGCATCCGGGATCCTGACGGACGATCAGGATGTCATCCAGCGGATTCTTTCGATGGTTCCGAAACAGGGACCGAGGCCCCGTTGACTACTTTCATTCACTTTACTCTCTGGTTACTATGAGCAGATTCAAAGGGGTTCTTGAGATCGATCACAAACGGTTTGGCTTTGTCCGTCAACTCGAAGAAAGTCTCGCGCCGGAGGGGAAAACGGTGTTTGTCCCCCCTTCGATCATCACCCAGTATGGTCTGCGCCCCGGGGTAGTGCTGGAAGGTGATTCCGAGAAGAAAGGAAAGAAAAGCCCCCAGTTGTCGGTGCTCGAAAGCGTGAATGGGATGACCCCGGGCAAATGGAAAAATGTGAGAGAGTTTACCCAGCATCAGCCGGTCACTCCGCATCGACGCCTCACGCTCGAAGGAAGGGGGCTCCCTTCCTCGATGCGGATTGTGGATCTCTTCTGTCCGATTGGAAAGGGGCAGCGCTCCCTGATCGTTTCTCCGCCGAAGGCGGGAAAGACCGTGTTGATGCAGCAGCTTGCACACGCCATCAGTGAGAATCATCCCGAAATCGATCTGCTCGTGCTGCTGATCGACGAGCGCCCCGAGGAAGTGACCGATATGCAAAGGACCATCCACGGGGAGGTGTTTGCGAGCTCGAGTGACAGCGAGCGGGGGAGGCATGTACGGCTTGCGCAGATCGTGCTGGAGTATGCGAAACGAAAAGTGGAAACGGGGAAGGATGTCGTGGTGCTGCTCGACTCGCTGACCCGGCTGGGGCGCGCCTTCAACCTGTATCAGAAGAGCAGCGGAAGGACTCTCTCGGGCGGAGTCGATGCCCGTGCACTGGAGATTCCGAAACGGATCTTCGGTGCCGCCCGGCAGTGTGAGGATGGCGGATCACTGACCGTGATTGCGACGGCGCTGATCGAAACCGGTTCACGAATGGATGAGCTGATCTTTCAGGAGTTCAAGGGAACCGGAAACATGGAGCTGGTGCTGGACCGTGAAATGGCGAACGAGCGGATTTTTCCTTCGATCAATCTGAATGACTCAGGGACAAGGCGAGAGGAGATTCTGTTCGGTGAGCTGGCCCGCTATCACCAGTCCCTCCGACGGTCGGTTGCCCGGAAGTCACCGCGCGAAGCGATGCTGGCGGTGCAAAAACTTGTCGACCAGTATCCAACCAACAACGATTTGCTGGCGAAGTTCGGGTAAAGATGGCACGAGGAGAAGACAATTGACGGTCACCGGACGGAGGAATCCGGGAACAAAATCACACGGGCATGGTATTACAGGTACACCTCCGCTAGATCAGGTCCTTATAACCATAAAATGAGGAATCAATGAAAGCAACCGCCATCATCGCGGTCATGCTCGCTATTCTTCTTGCCCTCCTTGCCTTCTTTTTCATTCAGCGAGAGTCGGAATGCCGGAACGAAGCGGCCATTGTGCAACACCGTGTTGCCGAGCTCCGGTTCGAGGTAGATAAACTCAGAACGGAAAAAGCTGGCCTGGTGCAGGAGCTCCAGGAGGAACTTGGCAGTCTCTCGCAGGAAAAGGAAGAAGAAATTTCCACCATGAAGGAGGCGTATGAGGCGCTCCTCCTGGAGATGAAGTCCGAAATCAGCGAAGGACAGGTGACGATCACGCAGCTCGCAGACCGCCTCTCAATCAGTGTTGTCGACCGGATCCTTTTTCCATCCGGAGAGGCTGATATTACCTCCGATGGACTGGAGGTCCTGAAACGGGTGGCTGAGATCCTCGGGAATGTAGGAGGAAAGATGATCCAGGTGGAAGGCCATACAGACAATGTCCCGATCAGCACGCGCCTTCAAAAGAAGTTCCCGACGAATTGGGAGCTTTCAACCGCCCGGGCGACGAATGTCGTGCGGTTCCTTCAGCAATCCTCCATCGACGGGAGTCGACTGCGTGCGGTCGGATTCTCCGAGTACCGCCCGGTGGCTACGAACGAAACGGTAAATGGCCGCAGCCAGAACCGGCGAATTGAGATTGCTTTGTTGTCGGACTGACGAGCATCGCGCCTGTGAGCTCCGGTGCGCTGCTGAACCTCTGCAATTCAGAAACCGGTACGGACAGAGTCCCTGACTTGTTTGTGCCGAAACAATGAAAGGAAAGATCGATGAAGCGGTTGATCATCACATTCCTCATCGTCGTTGGTGCGACTCACTCCATCGTCTGGGCGCAGCAGGGAAGCAGACTGGAGCGGATAATCAAGAGCGGAGAGCTGAGGGTGGGTACGAGCGGGCGCCAGCCGCCGATGACCGCCCGCTCAAAGGACGGCGAGCTCATGGGGTACGAGATCGAGCTGGCGGTGATGCTCGCCGAAGTGATGAACCTGAGGGTCCGGTTTGTCCAGATGGCGTTCTCTGACCTTCTGCCATCGCTCGAGGAAGGGACCGTGGATGTTGTGATGTCAGGTATGACCATCA
>JAOUDE010000358.1 GCA_029859455.1 Ignavibacteria bacterium
GATTTCATAGCTGATGGAGATTCTCTGGGCAACGGCTACCGTGTCTTTGTCCAGCAGGAGCCGTACATCTCGGAGGTCAATCGTCGAATAGAGGGTCCCACGGATCTCCCCTGTTTCAAGGCGCCCATGGATTGATGCATTCACGGTTTCCAGAATCCTGTCAGCCAACACCCTCCGCAGCCATTGGGTCTGAAGGAGAATCGCCAGCAGGAGAAGACACACACCGACCAGCAGCAAAAACCTGATCAGATATCGTCCCAACCTCTTCATCAGAAAGCGTGTCCAATGCTGAACCACCACTGGACCTTCTGGTCCCCCCTGAATATCGGATGCGCGATATCGAGTCGGAGCGGACCAATCGGCGTCGCGTAACGGAATCCGGTTCCGACCGAGTACCCAAGGTCGTCCAGCTTGTAGGTGCCTGATGCTCCCCAGACATTCCCCGCCTCGACAAAGAGAACACCCTGCAACGGCGTTCCGTGGGGAAACCGAAACTCGAGTTCCGTTTCCAGGAGGCTGCTTCCGCCTATTGGCCGTCCCGCAGAGTCGAGAGGGCCGAGTGTCGACCGGGCCCAGCCACGGATTGAGATGCTGCCGCCTGAATAGAATCGTTCTTCGAACGGTATGAACTCAGGTGTGTCGTGGCTTCGCATCGATCCGATCTTGACCCTGGTGGCCATGACAATCCATCCGGTCAGGGCTGCATAGTACCTGAAATCAAGAATCGTCCGTGTGAAACGGTATTCGTTCTTCCAGAAGAGATTCAATCCCGAAAAACTGCTGGTGAGCGAGACCGAGATTCCGCTGACCGGCATGAAGAGGGGGCTTGCAGAGACAAAGCCAACTCCGAGATTGACCGCCTCCTTCAGGTACGAGGATCGATAGTTGGTGGGAAGGGACACACCGGGAGTGCGGAACATCTCGACGGACTCGTAGGAGTAGCCGAGGGACACGAAAACGTTCTGTCCGATTGGTTTCGCGATACCGACATCATATCCCGACCTCCGGGCCTCGTATCCCGGTTCATCCTCGCGTCGGAGGAACGGCTGCACCGTAAACCGCGCCTTCGGGAGCAGGAAATCGGGATGAAGGTAGGTTACCAGCACGGTGATCGGCTCCAGCGCTGAGCGTTTCACTTCAAGTCCCACTTGCCCTGCCGTTCCGAAGATACCGAGGATGTCCAGCCTGCCCGAAATTCTGAATTCCTCATCCCGGCCGTATCCGATCCCGGCCAGAAAACGGTAGCGGGAACTCTCCTGGACTCTGATCGACACAGGAACGGTCCGGTCCTTTGTTTCGCTCAGGAGAGTCTTGATCGATACAATACGGTACAGACTCAAATCATAGATATCCCGCTGTGTCGTTTCCAGAAGTGATTGACGGTACATATCGCCTTCAGAGAACCTCACCCTGTCGTGAATCAGGTCCTCATTGAATTTTTCTGTCCCTTCAACGGTGTACGGACCGAAGGTGGTCATGGGCCCCGGTTCAACATGCCAGGCAATGTCAATACTATCGGCATCGGGTGAAAGCCGCAATTCCTGACTAACGGTCGCGTACGGAAATCCCTCATTATTCAATAATTTCAGAATACGGGATCGGTCGGAATGAAGATCGACATCCCGGAATCTGACTCCCGGTCCCAGCTGGTGAACATCCCCGAGGATACTCCTGAGGGAATCAGGGACCTCTTCGGAGAAGGGGTCTTGAGGGTCCAAAACGATCGTCATCGCTCTCCCGAATATCGGCACACCCTCCTCGATGTCATAGGTAAGCTCGACCGTCTCCGCGGCATCGTCCTGTTCGGAGACGAACCCCTGAACAGAAGCATTGAGAAATCCCTCTTTCCGGTAGAACCGCAGAAGCGATTCGACCTCCTTGTTCATATTATCTTCCGAGAAGAACGCCGGTTCGTCGCCGGAGAACGTCCTGCCAAACCATCCTATCGGAGGATACAGCAGGAGTTCGCTCAGCGTTCCGGAACTGAGTGTTTCGTTACCCCGAAAAGAGACGTCTGTGATCGTGTACCCTTCCTGGGAAAACGATTGAGAAGAAACAATAAGAACGATGAGTGCCGCCGCGATAACGGGGGCTCTCAGGAAATGCAGGAATGGCAACAATCGCTCAGTCCCCCGAATCATTGAGCAGGTAGCGAATGATTGCCGGTGTGATACAGGTGAGATCTGACCCACGCAGATCGCTGAGAATACCTTCGATTCTTCGACAACCGTTGCCATACAAGGCCAGAGGAACGGGGTTGCGGGTGTGGACCTTCGTGGAAATATCCTCGATGTTCCCATGATCACTGGTGATCACAAGGAGTACGTTCTCGCTCTCCGGCGACGTTATGAACCCATGCAGCATGCGATCGAGCATCGTCAGCACTCCTGAAGCTTCTTCCCGATTCATCGAATGTCCGGCATGATCGGTCTTCCAGTATTCAAAGAGGACGAAATCAAACGTCCGGGTAAGAAGGCGTAACCGCCGTCCGGCTTCCTCGGGTTCGATCACGGGAATCTCCGGATAGCCCAGCTCGGCCCATCCCTCTCCGGTAATATCTGCAGACACCGCCCGCCCTTCCATCAGATCAACCGCTCTCAGCAGCGGCACTCCGGAGAGGTTGCAGGAAAGCGTCGTGACGGTCAACCTTGTTGGCTTTGAGGCCATGTGGTCGAAGAATCGCTGGGGAAATGCATTGGCAAAACAGACTGATCTCCCCGCCTCCCTCAGCCGGGTAAAGATGTTCTGAGTTTCGAGTACGGGACGGAGGGCAGAATGCGGGTAGGGACCGAAGTGACGGCCGAGCAGAGAT
>JAOUDE010000359.1 GCA_029859455.1 Ignavibacteria bacterium
TCCGTCTCGACATAATCGTCATTGATCCCGGCAATATCAGCAACGTTCACAAAGCCGGTTCCCTGCTGATTCATGAACAAGGCATGGCCCATCGGATACTGGTCGTAGCCGTCACAATCGACGTTCTCGAACGGGAATTCATCTCCACAGCCGCTGCAATCGCATATCCCTGTGATTCGTCGTCCCTCGGGACGCCCTCTCCCGCGCATGAAGACAATCAGGTCTTCCCACCCATCGTTGTTGAAATCCGCGGATGCTGTTGCAAATGAGGAAGTCGGATCCGTGAGATCCTCGCCGGGACCGGACATTTCCAGAGTCACGTCTGTAAAAGTCCCGTCGCCATTGTTCCGCCAGAGGATGTTGCATCCAAAGAAGTTGTTCTCATACAGATCGGGGTCACCGTCGTTGTCGAAATCGAAAAATGTGGAATGCCTGGTGGCATGCAGATAATCTCCGAGACCTGCTCCGACTGTGACATCAGTGAAGGTTCCGTCTCCGTTGTTTCTCCAGAGAGTGTTTCGACCTTCATATTGTCCATAACCGGGAATCGTCTTCTTGTTGCCATTGACAAACAGATCTGTATCTCCGTCGAGGTCGTAGTCGGCAGTCACCGCGTTGGCGCTCGCGCTCATGATCGGGTCAGTTTCTCCATCCGGAACCAGTCCCCTGATTCCTGCGCTCTCGCTGACATCGGTGAACTGGAGTACGCCGGTTTCCAGCCATTCGTTCCGGAAGAGAACATCGAACCCGATTCCTTCGGACCCGCCCACCGCAATGAACAGATCATAGTCACCATCGTTGTCATAGTCGAACGAGACTGCTCCCCATGTCAACCTACCGTCAAGCGGAAGGGTGTGAAGGGCAAACCGCCGCGTTCCGTTCCCTCCCGCCGGTACACTCTCGAGGACGAATGATTCATCGCCCGGATTTCCGATATAGAAATCCACGTAGCCATCCAGGTTGAAGTCCGCGGCAACACTAGCCCTCCCTCGTTTGTAGTGCCCGAACGTTGTGTCCTGAAAATTCATCTTCAGAGCAATATCCTTGACCTGCAACTGCTGCGCATTGGCAACTGTTTCTGAGAAAGAAATGAGAAGGAGAAGACAAGCCGAGACGACAAATAACCGCATTCAATGCTCCTTTCAGCAAAGGACCTATATTCAATAAGGGATGTGTTGGGGAAGGATTGTTCGACGCCGACGCTGCATCCGTCGTCATCATGAATAAATGTACAACTTATTAGGACGCTGTGCAAGGGCGAAATATGAACACGTGACAGCGGGCACAGGGACAGAAGAGTACGTGTGAGGTCAACAACAAAAAAAAGGGCGGCCGAAGCCGCCCTTCCTGAAACTCCCTCCCACTCCTTACTTCGAAAGAATCATCTTCTGCGCTTTCACAAAATCTCCGGCAGACATCCGGTAGATATACATCCCGGTTGCCACCTGATGTCCGGCATCGCTTCTGCCGTTCCACTGGACCGAATAGGATCCGGCGTTCTGGAGCTCATCGACAAGCGTCGCGATTTCCTGTCCAATCACGTTGTAGACCTTCAGGGTCACCCAGGAATTCTCCTGGACACTGTACCTGATGGTTGTCGAAGGATTGAACGGGTTCGGGTAGTTCTGGTTCAACTCGTACGAGTGAACAACCTCACCCGATGTCACGCTGGTCACGCCGCCTTCCACCAGATGGATCTCCTGGTTCGCCGAGATCGTACCGTAGTCTTCCACCAGACCGTTCGGCCACCGCACAACCAGATCACCGCTTGCATTGGCGCCAAGACCGAAGTATGCAGCCTTGTAGTCGCCGCCGCCATGTGTCGGACCGCTCGAGATCTCTCGGATCTGCGTCATCCCGTCACCCGTGGAAAGAGTGAGGCGTGCACCGATTCCGTCTCTGTTCGATATCGTCCCTTCCACAGTCACCGTCAACCAGTTGTTTGTATTGCCCTGGTCTGCCGCGTAACTCTTGTACAGCACAGGGGGCTGGCCGAAGTTGCCGACGAACACATCGACAAATCCGTCTCTGTCAAAGTCACACATCGAGGCGCTCCGTCCGCGGCCCGGATTGTTGAGACCGGTTTCCACCGACATCTCGGTGAAGGTCCCGTCATGGTTATTGCGGAAGAACGCGTTCGGCTGTTCGGAAATCGGATCACCGATGGTGCCGGCCACATAGTAAAGATCGAGCCAGCCGTCGTTATCCTGGTCGAAATACATCGTACCCCAGGTCACGCGAACGTCACCATTCGGAGTCAGATTCGCCCGTACGCCGGCAGAATCGGTCACGTCTGTAAACGTGCCGTCATTGTTATTCCGGACCATCCGGCCACCATTGCTGTGGCTGAAGGCCGCGTCAAGGTCACCATCGTTGTCGTAGTCACCGATACCAAGGCCCATGGCGTTCAGGCCGAAGTCCATCCCGGATGCCACAGAAATATCTGTGAAAATCCATGATCCTGAGGTGTCGGCTCCGTCGTTTCTCCAGAGCACATTGTGGTAACCGGAAGCAACAACGTCGTTGACCAGATAAATGTCGAGATCCCCGTCATCGTCGAAGTCAAACCAGCCCGCCACGAATCCGTGTCCCTCGCTCATCGCATCGCAGGGAAGAGTTCCGCCCGGACAGAGGATCGAGGAAACGTCGGAAAATGTTCCGTCACCGTTGTTCTTGAACAGTTTATCTTCGGTATCCCGTGTATCCGGCATACAGTCAAAATGCTTTGCCAGGAACAGGTCAAGATAGCCGTCCTGATCGTAGTCACCCCACGTCGCTGTGATCGCACGGTCCGCATCACCGACG
>JAOUDE010000046.1 GCA_029859455.1 Ignavibacteria bacterium
CGACATGCAGACCCTGGCGAATTCACGCGACGTGCGTTTCTGAACAATCGGATTGATCTTGCTCAGGCGGAGGCCGTAGCAGAGCTGATCACTGCGCGAAGCAGGAGAGCTCAGCAGCAGTCGATAAACCACCTGCAGGGAGGAATAAGACAAAAGACTGGGGCTTTGAGGGAGGAGCTGATCCGGATCGCATCTCTGCTCGAGATTGATCTTGATTTCAGCGAGGAGGGGATCGATGTAGTTTCGAAGGACCACATTCTCGAGAAGCTGACAGGTGTGGCTGTGGAGATCGCCTCCCTGGAGAAATCATTTGAAACAGGGAGGGTGCTCCGAGACGGAGTCAGGGTAGCCATTGTAGGGCCTCCCAATGTTGGAAAATCGAGTCTTTTCAACGCCCTCCTTGCATCTGAACGATCGATCGTCTCAGAAGAACCGGGGACAACAAGAGATTTCCTTGAAGAGTCGATTACAATATCCGGCGTGTTATTTTCCCTTGTGGATACGGCCGGCCAGCGGAGCGCCCAGAGCAGAATCGAAGCAGAGGGTGTGAAGCGTTCCCTTGATCTTGCCAGGTCTTCTGATTTGATTCTTGCTGTTGCTGACGCCTCTATCCTTCAGGTTGAAGGGGATTGGGAAGGGGAGGAGTCCCCGGGAGAACCGGGAAAGGTTCTGGTGGTTCTCAACAAGGTGGATCTCTGCAACGGGTCCCCTCCACGAGTAGAGAGGCGTGGGGAGCCGGTCAGGCAGGTTACCACATCTGCGAAGACGGGAGTAGGGCTGGAAGAGCTGAGGAGAGAGCTTCTTGCGATGGCCCTCGGATCAGAGCCGCTTGATGAAATCGGGCTGGTTGTGACAAATCGCAGACATTTCGAGGTGCTTGGAAGAGCCGGGAAAGCTGTTCGCCGGGCGGTTGACTCGGCCAGGGCTGGGATGTCGAACGAGTTCATTGCTCTTGATACGAGGGAGGCCGTTGCTGTCATTTCCGAAATAACCGGTGAAGTAACGTCAGAAGAGATATTGAATTCAGTTTTTGACCAGTTTTGTGTTGGAAAGTGAAGGAATCGGATAGTTTCACGTGAAACAATCGAAGCGAACATATGACGTGATTGTGGTGGGAGGTGGTCACGCTGGGATCGAGGCCGCACTTGCCTCCAGCCGGATGGGCTCAAAAACCGCCCTGGTCACGATGACGGCTGGCGCTATCGGGAGAATGTCGTGCAACCCCGCAATCGGGGGGTCTGCCAAAGGGCATCTGGTCAGGGAAATAGATGCCCTGGGCGGAGAAATGGGTCTGCTGGCGGACAAGACAGGGATCCACTTCCGCATGCTCAACAAGTCGAAAGGGCCGGCTGTTTGGTCCCCAAGGTGTCAGAACGATCGGGAGGCCTATGCTCACGAAGCAAGAAAGAGCATCCATGGGAGCGACAGGCTGGATGTGATCGAGGATTCGATTACTGATATCCATCTCAAGGATGGGAGGATTTCATCGGTTTCAACGATGGAAAGAGGAGTGCTGTCATGTCGGGCGCTCGTCCTTTGCAGTGGGACATTTCTCAATGCGCTCATGCACACGGGGCGGAGGGTCTCAGAGGGGGGAAGATTTGGCGAAAAGGCCTCAAATGGGCTCTCTGAGAGGTTTGAGCTGCTTGGATTCAAGCGTGGAAGGCTCAAAACCGGGACTCCTCCACGCGTAAGGCTGAGCTCAATCGACTTTTCTCAAACAGAAGAACAGCCGGGCGATGAGCCTCCGGTGCCGTTCTCCTACAGGACGAGAGGTTTGAATGTAAGCCAGATCCCTATGTATTTGACCTATACCAACAGTGAAACGCATTCAATCCTCAGAACAGGCTTTGATGATTCTCCTATGTTCACAGGGAGGATCAAGGGGGTTGGCCCACGCTACTGCCCTTCCATTGAGGATAAGATCGACAGGTTCTCAGAGCGCGACAGGCACCAGATCTATCTCGAGCCAGAGGGCACGACCTCAGATATTGTCTATGTGAACGGATTCTCAACGAGCCTCCCGGAAAAGACCCAGGCAGAGGCTATCCGAACGATTCCCGGGTTGCAGAATGCAGAGATCCTGAGGCCTGGATATGCTGTAGAATACGACTATTTTCCTCCCCATCAATTAAGAGCCTCTCTTGAAACCAAGCTCGTCAAAGGCCTTTTCCTGGCAGGACAGATAAATGGAACAAGCGGGTATGAAGAGGCAGCAGCTCAGGGCATTATGGCAGGAATTAATGCCACATTGTCCTGCCGCGACGAAAAGCCTCTCGTACTTGGAAGAAATGAGGCGTATATTGGGGTCTTGATAGATGACCTGATCAACAAGGGAACTGATGAGCCGTACCGGATTTTTACTTCCCGGGCGGAGTATCGACTTCATTTGAGGCAGGACAATGCGGACTCCCGGCTCATGAGGAAAGGGTTCAACCTGGGGTTGATCCCCGGCTCGGTTGTAAGGCGTCTGAACGAGAAGGAGCGATTGATAGATATCGGGAAGGAGTTGCTGCGAAAGAGGATTGTGAAGCCGGACCTGGTGAATCGATGGCTCGAAGGGATTCCCTCAGCGCCGATCTCTGAGGCAACATCTCTCGCTCAGTTGCTTCGTCGCTCTGAAATCGAACTCCGAAGCATGATATCCTTCCTCGGTAATGAAACGGAGCTTTCATCCGTGCTCAGCGCGCCGGAAGTGTCGGAAAGGGTTCAGATTGAAACAAAGTATGATGGTTACTTGAAACGACAGGAGGAGCAGATTGAACGATTCAGGAAAGGGGAAGCGATGGGGATCCCGCCCGGCCTTGATTATGCTTCTGTCCATTCATTGAGTTCCGAGGGCCGGGAGAAGCTGGCGCTTGTCCGTCCCGAGTCGATCGGTCAGGCGACGCGTATCAGCGGTGTGACACCGGCCGATGTTACCGTTCTGATGATTCATCTCAGGAGCTGATGTTGCACGTGGAACGACCTCAGGAATCAGTGCAGGCGATCCTGGAATTTGCGCGGACAAGAGGAGTGGAAGCCCCCTCCGATGCCCTCGTGAAACTGGACCGGTATGTCGATTCTCTCCTTCGCTGGAATGAAAAGCACAATCTTATTTCGAGATCGGACACTGCCAGTGTGTGGACGAAGCATGTTCTTCACTCAATCGGAGTACTGGTTTCTATACAGATGTCGGATGAAGCGGTGTTTGCTGACATAGGGACCGGCGGAGGGTTCCCCGGGATTCCGGTCGCGATATTCAAGCCACGCTCCAGGGGCTTTCTGATCGAGTCGATCTCCAAGAAAGCTGAGGCAGTCAAGGCGATTGCACGAGAAGCGGGAGTGACCAACGTGACCATCGTTCATAGCCGCGCGGAGGACCCTCTGACGGTGAAACGTCTCCGGCGATCGTGTGACCTCGTATTCTCGCGGGCTGTTGCACCTCTCACAAAACTCGCCGGGTGGTCGGCCCCACTGCTCAAGCCTTTTCCGGTCGACTCCAACGGGGCACCAACACCCTCGATGATTGCCCTGAAGGGCGGCGATATCACGGACGAAGTCAGGGCGTTACACTCGCGATACCCGAATGCCGACATCCGTATCGCAGAGATGGAGTTTGATGAAGCGATCGGGCTGGTCGGAAAGAAGGTTGTCACCGTCAAATTTCCCGGAACCACATGAACCAATCACTCAGGGATGAGCTCGCTTCATTGATGACCGAACAGAGAAATCCTGCGTCGGAGCGGATCGATGAACTGGACGCGGAGGAGATCCTCAGGATCATCAGCGATGAGGATCTGAAGGTCGCCACGGCAGTGCGGGCCGAGATCCCTTACATTGCCAAAGCGGTTGAGCTTGTGACAGCCTCTTTGAGGTCCGGCGGCAGGCTTGTCTACGTGGGAGCCGGAACCAGCGGCCGGCTCGGTGTCCTCGATGCAGCGGAGTGTCCTCCGACATTCGGCTCAGCACCGGAGCAAATCATCGGGATCATTGCAGGCGGTGACGCAGCCCTGAAGCGTTCGATCGAAGGCGCAGAGGACAGACCGGAGCAGGGGAGCGAAGATCTCAGGAAAGCGAAAGTGAACAACAGAGATACGGTTTGCGGAATCGCTGCAAGCAGGCGAACGCCCTATGTGTTGTCTGCCATCCGTGAAGCCAGGTCCATTGGGGCGAAAACGGTCTTCGTGACAACCAACCCGCGCGATTCCTTCCGGCTGGACGAAGCGGATGTCTGTATCTGCCCGGTTGTAGGCCCTGAAGTGGTGACGGGGTCCACGAGGATGAAGTCCGGAACCGCCCAGAAGCTGGTGCTCAACATGATCACGACAGCTGCGATGATTCAACTGGGTAAGGTGTATGGCAATTTGATGGTCGACCTCCAGCTCACCAATGAGAAACTGCTGGAGAGAGCCCGCCGGATCCTGATGAGTGCCGGCAATGTGACATATGATGCTGCGTCGAAGTATCTCTCTGAGGCGGACGGACATGTCAAAACGGCTCTTGTCATGATTCTCGGCAACCTCTCTCTTGACCAGGCGCGCAGGCGGCTGGAAGCAGCCGGTGGCTTCGTCAGAAAAGCGGTGAAAGGGGATTCCCTCCGGTAGACCCGGTGCCGACCGCGGTCCGCATTTCGAACTCCGTTAAGGAATGATCCAGGAAACATTCACACATATCAGTCAGCTTCCTGCTGTCCGCCAGCTGGTTGCTTCAACCGCCGAGATGGTCAGGGGCGAATCGCTGTCTATCGGCGGCATGGCCGGCTCCCTCGACGCGTTTGTTGCATCGATCCTTGCGGAAGAAACAGGCCGCCAATTGCTGATCGTCGTTCCGGACCGGGTTACCGCTGTCCGGCTGACTGACGATTTGAAGCTGCTTGCTGATTCAGCCGGGCCCCTTCATTTTGCAAGCGTCCCTCACAGAGCCGACCGACCGGGATCCGAACTGTCGGGCCGTGTCGATGATGTGGAGTGTCTGCGCGCCATGGTCGCCGGGATACCTCCGGTCATCGTCACCCAGCATGATGCACTCCGGAAGCGCCTTCCCGCGCCGGAAGTGCTCAGAAGCCGGCTCCTTTCGGTGGAGATCGGGGCCGAGCAGCGGCCGGAGGATCTCGTGCAGATTCTTGAAGAGCGGGGATTTGTAAGAAGCAACTTCATCGAATCGGTCGGGGACTACTCGGTCCGGGGCGGGATCATGGACATCTTTCCGTTTGTGGGGGAGAACCCTGTTCGACTGGAGTTCAATGGTGATCTTGTCGAATCGATCCGCGAATTCGATCCGTTGTCACAGCGATCGATACGCGGACTGAACACCGCAAGCCTGATTCCCGATCTTCTCTCCGAAGAGAGCGGCTACGACCGGAGCCATTCATTGTTCGATTTTCTCTCCGATGACGCCCTGCTCCTCCTGTACCCGCCCGCACAGGAAGAATCAACCAGAGAAACGGAGGAAGAGCTGTGGAGCAGGGAGGAAACGGCAGGGCGGATTTCCGACCGGTCGCGTCTCGTCGTGTCACTCGGCTCTGAGCAGCAGATCGACCTGGGGGCGACCCCCCAGCCGGCGTTCAACGGGAGCATCCGGTTCGTCCGGGAGTATCTTTCGCAGATGGCTGAGGAGGGAGGGGTGATTCACCTTGGGTGTGACACGGACTCGGAACTGGCACGCTTGAAGGAACTGCTCGTTGGATTCGACAGGGAGGCGGAGCCTGATGGGTCTGCGTCGGGCGGTGACAAGGTTCTCTTCCTCAGGCAGTCCATCCACGAAGGGTTCGAATTCCGAACAGGCCGGTTCGCCGTTCTGACGGAGCATCAGATCTTCTCGCGGCGAAAGCGGGTGGGCAGGCGAGCCATCTCCCGGCGCAAACGGATCTCCGAGCGTGAAATCCGGCAACTCAGGAAGGACGACTTTGTCGTTCACGCCGACTACGGGATCGGACGTTTCGCAGGGCTGGAGACAATCACCGTGCAGGGAATTCACCATGATGTCCTGCGAGTCTTCTACGAGGGTGGCGACGTTCTTTCGGTGAACCTGAACTTCGTCAACCGCGTTCAGAAGTACTCTTCAAAGGAAGGTCATCTGCCGAAGCTGAGCCGGCTCGGGACTCCCGAATGGCAGAAGCTCAGAAACCGCGCCAAGGGGAAGATCAAGGATATTGCCCGTGACCTGATGCGTCTGTACGCTGAGCGGAGAAATGCGGAAGGCACGGCATTCCGGGAAGACACACCCTGGCAGAAGGAGCTGGAAGCATCGTTTATTTTCGAGGATACAGTGGATCAGGCCCGGACGACGGCTGAAGTCAAGGCCGACATGGAAGCTCCGTTCCCTATGGACCGACTGATTTGCGGCGATGTCGGTTTCGGAAAGACGGAGATTGCGGTCCGGGCAGCATTCAAAGCTGTGATGGAGGGGAAGCAGGTCGCCGTGCTTGTGCCGACCACGATTCTCGCTCTCCAGCATTTCAATACCTTCTCGGACCGGCTGGGTCGCTATTCCACCGCCATTGAAGTCATCTCACGCCTGAAAACGAAACAGGAACAGCAGGCCACCCTTGAGCGGGTCCGGACCGGGAAGACAGATATTATCATCGGCACACACAGGCTTCTGTCGAAGGATGTATCATTCAAAGACCTTGGACTTCTTATTGTTGACGAAGAGCACAGGTTCGGTGTCGCGGCGAAGGAGAAGCTCCGTCAGAAGAAATCAAATGTGGACACGCTGACACTTACCGCCACACCGATTCCACGGACACTGCACTTTTCGCTGATGGGTGCAAGGGATCTTTCACTCATCGCAACTCCTCCTCTGAACCGCCTCCCGATCGTGACCGAGATTATCGAAATGAAAGAGGATCTGATCCGCGATGCCGTGCTGCGTGAGATCCATCGCGGTGGCCAGGTCTATGTCGTACACGACAGAGTGAACGATATTGCCGAATTCACAGCCCGCCTCTCGCGCATTGTTCCCGGAGTGAGGCTGGATTTTGCGCATGGTCAGATGGCTCCACGTGAACTGGAACAGGTCATGGTGTCTTTTCTCGAACGGAAGCTCGACATCCTCGTTTGTACAAAGATCATCGAATCGGGGCTTGATATCCCTAACGTCAATACGATTATCATCAATCGGGCTGACAGGTTCGGAATGGCGGAGCTCTACCAGCTCAGAGGGCGCGTCGGACGGTCCAACCAGCAGGCGTTCGCATTCCTGATCGCCCCGCCCGTGGCCGCTTTGCCGAAGGAAAGCCTGAGGCGCCTCATGGCGATGCAGGAGTTCACCGAACTCGGTTCCGGTTTCAATCTGGCGATGCGGGATCTGGAGATCCGCGGAGCGGGTAATCTTCTCGGGAGTGAACAGAGCGGTTTCATTTCGGAGATGGGGTTTGAAACGTATACAAAGATCCTGGAGGAGGCGGTCGCCGAATTGCGGGAAGAGGAATTCCAGGACAACGCTGCGGAGCCGCCTGCTCCCCGCCCCGACGACACCGTAATGGAGGTTGAAACCGATGCCCTGATCCCGGCATCGTACATCGAGCACGGTGATGCCCGTCTTGAGATCTACCGGCGGCTGTACGCTGTCAACAGCAGGGAAGAGGTTCTGGAAATCGGCGATGAGTTGCGTGACAGGTTCGGACAACTGCCTGTCGAGGTCACTGCACTGCTCGATCTCCTTGTCCTCCGTCTGGCCGCTTCCGCTCTGGGCTGCAGGAAGGTAAAGGTCACACGGAAGTGGGTTGAAATGGAGGTGAATCCTGATCCAAACCACTGGAATGACTCTCTCGCAGGGACCTTTGTTGCCGCGATCGGCTCGATCCGCAGCTGGTCCGTTTCTATCTCCGATACCTCAACGGGGATGCGGGTGCGAATCCTGATCTCGAATACGGATAATATCCTCGAAACAGCCCTGTCAGCACTCGAATCGATCTCTCCGGCGCTACGGATACTCCGTCCGCGGGGTGTCGGCGTCCCCACCCCGGTCCCCGAGACCTCACACTAGGAATTCCCTTTTCCGGCCGTATTTTCCTGTTTTCCCTTGACAATCGACATCAAAAGAGTATCTTATCATCTCACGGTGGGGAAAAGTGGGTTGTAGGTGGGAGGCGGTGTATTTGACGACCAAATGGGTCAGACAGAATGTCTTCGTTTAAGGGTTCGTACAGCTATTCGGTCGATGCGAAGGGGCGCATCAACATTCCGGCGAAACTGCGGAAGTATGTCTCACCGGACGCGAACGAAACATTCGTCATCACCCGCGGGTACGAACAATGCCTCTTTGTCTACCCTCTCGATGAGTGGATGATCCTCGAACAATCGATCCGTCACCTCTCGCCATCGAATTCCCAACACCGCTACTTCACACGCACTCTTCTGCAGTATGCCATCGAATGTCAGTTAGATGCACAATCGCGACTAACAGTCCCGAAGGAACTTCTCCAGTTTGCCCGAATTGAAGACCAGGTGCTGATTCTCGGGGTGCTGGAGCGGATTGAGTTGTGGAATCCTCAAACCCATGACAGTTATCTCCGCTCACAGACTGAGAGTTATGAGGATGTGGCCCAGAAGGTATTCCAGCGTTAAGGCTCCCGGGGCTCCCGGAGAATTTGAAAGACCGTGATTTTCATGCTCCGGTATTGCCGGAGCAGGTGATTTCCTTCCTGGTGACCGACAGATCGGGAATCTATGTAGACGGCACGGTCGGCGGTGGAGGGCATACGGAAGTGATCTGTCGTCACCTTTCCGCGGAGGGAAGGGTGATCGGATTCGATCAGGATGAACACGCCCTGGAGTTCGCCGGAAGCCGTCTGAGCGTGTTCGGGGACAAGGTGGTTCTCGTTCGATCGAACTTCGGAACGATGGTGGAACAGCTCCGGTCGCTTGGCACGGCCCGCGTGCACGGCGTCCTTCTCGACCTTGGCGTTTCGTCACACCAGCTTGACCGGGCCGAACTCGGGTTCAGTTACCGAAATGACGGAGCTGTTGATATGCGAATGGACCGAAGGCAGGAGTTGACAGGCCGGGATGTGCTGAATGAGTACCCGGAAGAGGACCTGCAGCGCGTGATAAGAGAGTTCGGGGAAGAACGCTATGCCCGGCGGATAGCCCGGGCGATTGTGTACCGTCGTCCGATCGAATCGACCCACCAGTTGAGAGACGCGGTGGGATCCGCTGTCGGGGGACGGTACCTGACAAAAACGCTTTCCAGAGTTTTCCAGGCTGTCCGCATCGAGGTAAATAACGAGCTTGCTGTCCTTGAGGCAGTGCTTCCGGATATTGTTTCTCTCCTGGCGGAAGGCGGGCGCGCTGTGGTGATATCGTATCACTCGCTGGAAGACCGGATCGTAAAAACCTTTTTTCGCAACAATCGCGACATGCTGAATATTCTTACAAAGAAACCGCTCATTGCCTCTCCGGAAGAAACCATCCATAATCCCCGATCCCGGAGTGCGAAACTCAGGGCTGCGGAACGCAAGGGCCCGGAATGACCATGGTCCGACAAACCGAAGGCCAGATGGAGGAGGTCCTCAGGCGAGCCCGTGAGGAGGAAGCGGTGGAGCGTGATCGCCGGTCGTCGGAAGGGCCGAGGAAGAAAAGGGTCTCGGAACTCGAAAGCCCTGTGCTTCGTCTCAATCGGCGGGGGGTTCAACGCAGGGTCTCCCCGCTTACCGTTATCCTGCTCCTGTTCGGCCTTGCAACAATCAGCGTGCTGTATATCGGACATATCATCACCGTGAACCACCTTGCCGTAGACGCTGATAACCTGCAGGCCGAGTATGACAAACTCGTTCAGTCCGGCGACCAGCTGAGGGCGGAAATTGACAGGAAGTCGGCCCGGGAGAGGATCGTTGGGATTGCCACCACTCAGCTGGATATGCGTCCCCCGAACGGTCAGGCGAGATGGATTACAGTTGATGGGACCTTTTCACCGGAGACGCCTGAGGTGGATGAATGATGTCGGGTGGGAAGGAAACCCGTCTCCCCGGAGACTCGCGGGGCAGGATTCTGTTTCTCAAGGTTCTCTTTATCTCGGTGTTCGCGGTAATCGCAGGACGCCTGGTTCAGGTGCAGGTATTTGAGTCGGAACGCTACAGGGCGGATGCACGCAGGCAGTACGAAGACAAGCTGGAGATCCGGGCAACACGCGGGGCGATCCTGGATCGTGAGGGCCGACCGCTTGTTTCAACCGCAACTGTTGCTTCAGTGGCGGCCGACCCGAGGATGCTCGGTGCGAATGCGGATCCTCTTGCGCGCCACCTGGCAGGAATTCTCCGTGAGCCGCTGGCCCTGATAAAAAAGAAACTCTCTGCCCGCGGTACGAATTTCGTCTGGATCGCACGCCGCGTTGATCCCGCGGTCGCGGCGAAGATCGACCGGAAACGGTTCCCCGGTGTTATTGTTACCGAAGACCCGAAACGGGTTTATCACTATGACGATCTGGCCGGACAACTCCTTGGCTTTACCGACCTTGACTGTCGCGGCATCAGCGGCTTGGAACTGCAATTCGATGCATCGCTTCGGGGGGCCGACGGATATGAAATAAGAATGAGAGACGGGCTCGGCCGGGCCAAGCCGGCCCTCGAGTACCCGCGCGTGGAAGCAGTGGACGGAGAAGATCTCGTGCTGACGATCGACCTTGACTATCAGGCGATTGCGGAGGAAGCGCTGAGACGAGGAGTCGAGGAATCAGAGGCTGAGAGCGGTCTCGTGGTAATGATGGACCCCGGCAGCGGAGAGATCCTTGCGATGGCGAACTACCCGCGTTTGCACCCCGCCAGGGCGGGGACAGTGGAGCGCGGGGTTACCCGCAACCGTGCCGTGACAGATATGTTCGAGCCGGGATCCGTGTTCAAGATCGTCACCGCATCAGCCGCGATCGAGCATGGGCTGGTTCGTCCGTCGGACACGTTCTTTGCAGAAAACGGGAGCTACCGGGTCCCTCTCCCGCGCGGAAAGTTCCGGACCATTACCGACACTCACGAATACGGGACCATCACGTTTCGGGAGGCAGTGGAAGTGTCGAGCAATATCGTGATGGCGAAGGTTTCAGACAGGGTTGGCGCCGAGATGCTGTACCGCTCGGCAAGGGATTTCGGGTTCGGGACGGAAACCGGCGTGGAACTTCCCGGCGAGATCCGGGGTGAGCTTAAAAAGCCGACGGATTGGTCCGGAACGACGCTGAATACAATGTCGTACGGATACGAAGTGGGAGTAACGCCGCTCCAGATCGCCGCCGCGTATTGTGTGATCGCCAACGGAGGGACGCTGTACCGGCCGACCATCGTCCTCCGGCATCAGGGGAATGACACACGCCGGAAACCGCCTCAGGCAATTCGGCGGGTCGTTTCGCAGGAGACCGCCACAACGCTGAACACATTCTTCGTGGGAGTGGTGGAAAGGGGAACAGGTGTCGGGGCACGGGTCGAAGGAGTGTCCATCGCAGGAAAGACCGGAACAGCGCGAAAAG
>JAOUDE010000360.1 GCA_029859455.1 Ignavibacteria bacterium
TCCAGCCACGACACTCTGTTCGTTCCGGGAAGCGAACGTCCGGAGGGAACGTATGCCCTTTTTCGCGTCACAGAGAACGAGATCGAAGCCTGTACGGACTTCGTCGCCTTGCGTACGATCTGGTATTATCAATCCGACGATCTGTTCGTCGCCTCCACATCACAGCGGCTGATCATCGCCGCGATCGGGGATTTCAAGCTCAACAGAAAAGCGGTCAACTGGATGCTTACGTCGGGGACACTCGGACCGGGGCACTCGTGGGATTCGCGGATACAGCACCTCCCGGCGAACTCGACAGTCCATTTGAACAGGAAATCATGGGAACTGGATGTGAACGACAAGGATCGTCACATGTTCTTCAGGGAAACGCCGAGGGCCCACAAGGAACACAAGAATCTCCTGAAGGATGCAGTGCGTGATTCCGTCAACGGACTGAACGTTGACCCCACCCAATGGACCCTTGCCCTTTCGGGCGGGATGGACAGCAGAAGCCTTCTCTATCACCTGAAGGATAAGAAGGGGTTGAACACGATCACCTGGGGGTTGCGCGAGTCGATGGGACAGCCATATTCGGATGCAACGATCTCACGTGATCTCGCCAAGATCTGCAATTTCGAGCATGAGTATCGTGAACTCGATCTCGAAATGGCAAAATTCTCAACCATCCTGGACCGGTTCCTCACAGCAGGTGAGGGGAGGACGGACCACATCGCGGGATATCTGGACGGATTGAAGCTCTGGAACGATCTTTCCACACGAAACCGCAGCATCATTCGTGGATATGACGCAATGGGGATGAGTCCTCCTGCTTCGACCGAATACCTGGCTCGCCAGGCGAGCCGTTTGCGAGTCACGAGTGATTTCACCGGATCGATGCTTCCTTCCGAGTTCTCTACTTCGGAAGAGGACATTCCGGATCCCTGGAAGAGACGAGCGGATGAAACCCCGATGCAGTACCGGGACCGTCTGTGGCTGGAATTCAGGACACCGTTCCTGACTGCCGCATTGGATGACATCAAGGTGGCGTATGTGGAGATCATCAATCCCCTGCTTCACAGGATGATCGTTCAGGTGGTTCAGTCACTCCCGAATGATGTGATCACCCACAAGGCGATCTGGGAGGAAATCATCAGCGAGATGTTTCCCGACGTTCCACTTGCCCGGAGCAGATCGACACAGGACGTATACGACATCCTCGATATGCCGGAGGGGAAAGCATTCCTGCGGGAAAACCTCAAGGGGGCTCAGGGTAAGGCGGTATTCCCGGACGAGTTTCTCCAGAAGTTTGCCGCGAACCTCGAGATCCGCGAACGGAAGAACAAACTTGTGCGGATCGCGAAGAAGACCGGCTGGATCATGAGCGTCTATGATCTGGTCTCCAAACTGAGGGTACGGGTGCCAAAGATCCCCCTGAACCACCGGCGTGTTGCCCTCCGTGCTGTTATCGCCATACGAATGAACGAAATGCTCACCCGGGACGCAGCATCCGGAGGGAGCGCACTCAGATCCTGAAGAGCACTCCTGTGAAACAGGAGAGCGCACCTGTGGTCGGAGTCACAGCGAACCGGCAGTAACTGAAATCAGGTTTGTCGCGAGTCACACCGAAGGAAGATATCTACGATTGTTCCTCACGGGACGTTGACGGTCAGACAAAGCGGTTGTATATTTGCCCTGTTCAAGTGTTTGTGTCATCCTGCCCTCCCGTATTCCCCCACCGCAGACGCGCACGGGAGGCGACCAGGCGTTGCCCTGAAGGCAATGTCACCCGCGGCGGATGAACATCGCTGACATCCGACCGTATGGACGCGTGACAGATTGTGCGGCAGAACCGCGGCAGCATACTCCCCATCTCTCCGGGAAATACTGATTGCATCAAACACTTGATCTTGCACAAACAGGAAGAGCCTCCATGCGCCTCCACTATCACCTGATACTGCTCGGCACGCTTTCCGTTTTCTTTGCGACATCGCATATATCCGCACAGGTATTCACGGACGTCGCCGGTGAAGTGGGACTTGTCCTTGACCATCTTGACAGCGGTATCTGCAATGTCCCTGTCGCCTCCGGATCTGCGTGGGCCGATTTCGACAATGACGACGACGTCGATCTGTACGTGACAAACCATGGTGGTCCGAATTACCTCTACCGCAACGAAGGTGATGATGATGGAGATGGTCTCCCTTCGTTCATCGAGGTTGCATCCGCTTCCGGGGTTGATCTGCCGGATGAATCATCCCACGCGGCGGTGTTCGTTGACATCGATAATGATGGCGATCAGGACCTGTATGTCACAAACTGGGGGGGAAACATCCTGTACCTGAATCTTCTCATCGAGACCGGCGTCCCTTTGTTTGAAGATGTTACGCTCACTGCCGGAGTCGGCGATGCGGGCAGGGCGGTGACCGCCACATGGGCGGACTACAACCAGGACAGCTACCTCGACCTTTACCTTGCCAAACACAGGAACTGCCCCGGAGACCCGCAGAGCCAGGACCACCTTTACAGGAACAACGGTGACGGAACTTTTGCTGATGTATCCGGGTCCCTCTGTCCCGGCGGTGTTGCTCCGTGCAGCCAGCTCACAGGACTCGGTTTCACCGGCGGCTGGTTCGACTTTGACAACGACGGAGACCAGGATCTGTATCTGGTGAACGATTATCCGACCGGTTCCTATGTCAATGTCCTCTGGCGAAATGACGGGCCGGACGGGCTCGGCGGATGGATCTTCACAGATATCTCTGTGCAATCAGGAACCGATATCGGCGCCAACGGCATGGGACTCGGTGTCGCAGATTACGACAAT
>JAOUDE010000047.1 GCA_029859455.1 Ignavibacteria bacterium
CGAGCAACTCCTTCCAGCCCAATCGCTCAAAACTACCGTCCCTGATCTTCTCCGGTGTGAGTTCTTCGGACCAGCGCTGACTCATCTCCGCCCTTCTGCCGAGGATCACCTTCCGCTCCCGTCGTTCATTCCAGTGATCGGTCAGGAAGTGGGTCGACGGGATACAGTCGCCGTCGATAAACACGAGATGCGTTCCGCGGGCTGCGCGGATCGCCTTGTTCAACATCGTGTTCTTCCTCCACCCCCGATCCTCATGCCAGAGGTGAATAAGGGGGAAACGGCATTCCCGTTGAAGCTCCGCAATCAGATCCGCCACTTGTTCATCAGAGCCGTCGTCACCGATCACGACTTCGAAATCCCGGAACGACTGGCGTTTGCAGGCCTCGAGGACAAGCCGGAGTCGTTCCGGTTTGTTGTAGACCGACACAACAAGAGAAAGGGAGGGCATGGCTACGCCGGATTGTTTTCAGCCGGGGCGGACCAGATCCCCGGGATCGTTCCGGAACACCGGGGGCAGCTTCCGTCGACCATGTGATTCGCCGTCACACGGAAACCGGTCCGCTCGACCAGCGTTGTCTTACATGAGGGACAGACGGTGTTCTCGAGATCACCAAGTCCCCCGGGGATATTGCCTGCGTATACGTAATGCAGTCCCTGTTCTTTGCCGATCGTCGCTGCTCTTATCAGAGTGGCGGCTCCCGTATCCTCCGGGTCCACCATCCGGTAGTCCCGGTGAAAGGCGGTGACATGCCATGGGATCTCTGGTGACACACCGGCCAGAAATCCGGCGATGTCCCGCAGCTCACCGTCAGAGTCGTTGAACCCTTCGATGACCAGGGTGACCACTTCAAGCCAGATTCCCACATCCCGCAGAGCAACGATCGTATCAAGCACACTGTTCAGACGTCCGCCCAGCTGCTGATAGTTCTTCTGACGGAAGCTTTTGAGGTCAATCTTGTACATCCGGATAAACGGGCGAATGTACTCCAGGACCTCGGTTGTCCCGTTCCCGTTCGAAACATACGAACAGATAATTCCGTGCTGTCCTGCAAGCCGGAAGATCTCGACAGCCCATTCGCTGGTGATCAACGGCTCGTTATATGTGCTCGTGATAACCGGTGCGCGGTGGCGGAGAGCAAGATCGACAAGTTCTCCGGCAGTGATCGCCCTTGGCCGGGCGGTTGCTCCGGGGTCACGGATCGCCTGTGAGGTGAACCAGTTCTGGCAGTACGCGCAATGATAGTCGCACCCGAGCATACCGAAGCTGAGCGCAGGACTGCCGGGAAGGACATGAAAGAACGGTTTTTTTTCGATCGGGTCGACCTGTATGCCGCTGACATAGCCGTGCGGAACGTAAAGCACCCCGTCGCGGTTGTAGCGGACTTTGCAGATCCCCTCCTTCCCCGCTCCGATTCTGCACCGGTGGCCGCACGCGGAGCAGAGCAGGCGCCCGTCCTCCATCACCTCGTACAGAACACCGGGGCGGGAATACCGGGAAAGAGTGTCACGCAGGGATGTGGCTTCCTCAGATATCATAACGATCGGCGCAGGTCCGGAAACGGGCGGATGACCGGCGAATCTTTCCGGGAGATCACCTCCCGGAGGGGATGCCCTCGGTCAGACCTGACGGGAGTCTCGGAGATGACAGGAGTTTTCCGAATTCCTCCCATCGGGCCGCCGGGTTATCGGGTGTTCCACCGCGCGCCTCGATGAAATTCCTTACGAGATCCTCTCCGAGGTTATAGTTGATAACGTAGCTGCGGTACCTGTCGATGAACCGCACCCGCTGTGCCGCGCGTTCCGGGCTCATCAAAGCGAATTCCACAAGCCACGCGGCGGCTTCCTCGCCTGAAATCTCACCGTCCAGGTAGCGGCGTGCCGCTTCATTGCCGGCATAGCTGAGCTCCCCCGTGAGGCCGAAGATCCGGTAATACTCTCCCGCGGACGAGGGATCGATTCCTGCGAGCGGAAACAGGACAGCCTGCTCGAACTCGACGCGTTCATTCCCCGGGAATGCCACTTCAACTCCGAAGTTCGCGCTTCCTTCGGCCACGAGGGACTGCGGACTGAAAAGCGGATAGACACTGAACTCCATCCATCCCCGATCGACGGCGAGGTTCTTTTCCAGGAGGGCGTTGTACACATGATGCCCCGGGTATCCCTCATGTGCCGCAAGATCAATTGCCCGGTCGATGAAGATAGGAAGGTCTGTGTTCACCTGGATCAGGCTGTGGCTCTTTCCTTTGTACCAGTTGTAGGCGCTCCATGGTTTGTCCGTAACATACTCGACGACGAAGCTCTCCCCTTCCGGAAGGACAAGATGCTTTCCGGTTCGCTTCCGGCATTCCGCAATCGCTGCCCGGAAAACAGTGTCGAGCTTCTCCTTCGGGATCACAAATCCGGCCCGGTAGCTCTCGACCCGCTGCTGGATCGTTGCACCCGGTTCTCCCGCGGGAAGCGCCTTGTCGAGTCGGGCCAGGATATTCCGGAAGTGCTCCTTCCCGAAGGACGGAGGGGTCGCATCATAGAGAGCCCGTGCCTCCTCATCGAAGGTGAATCTCACACCTTCAAGCATCTGCAATCGTGCCCGTACCGCCTGAAGCTGTTTCGTCTGATACGTGAACCGGAGATATCCCATCTCATCGAATCGGGTCACACGTCCGATCCGTTCAAGTTGGGCGAGCAGCATTTCCGCCTCGGCGATCAGATCAGGAATCGGAATAACCCGGACATCCTCGCGCCATTCAGTCGGTCCATAATAGGCATCCACGTAGTCTGCATCATGTTCACCGACGCTGAGGACGAGACGAACATACGATTCAGCGATCTGGTTCATGTCCATTTCCGGAGGTTCTCCCATGGAGGGTGAGCTGAACGATGAGAGCATCAGTGTTGCTGCCATGGCAGCGCAGAGTCTGTTCATGTGGTTCCTTCCCTTGTGTGATCGGTGCGTAGGCGCTTACGAAAACGGAGATTGAGCATTTCGACGAAGACCGAGAAGGCCATGGCGAAGTAAATATACCCCTTCGGAATATGCTGGTCAAATGATTCGGCGATCAGCATGATCCCGATCAGCAGGAGGAAGCTGAGAGCGAGCATCTTCACGGTCGGGTGGCGTTCGATGAACTCGTTGATCGGGCGTACAAAGACCATCATGCAGATGACGGCGCAGATGATGGCGGTGACCATGACGCCGATATGGTTTGTCATGCCGACGGCGGTGATGACCGAGTCGAGCGAAAAGACGATATCCAGCAGAGTGATCTGAATGAGAACGGAAGCGAACGACGCGCCGACGGCCCCCCGTACTCCGGAAGGTCCATCTCCTTCCAGGGCTCCGTGGATTTCATGAGTACTCTTCCCGATGAGAAAGAGTCCGCCAATTCCCAGAATCAGATCCCGGCCGGAGATTGACTGGTCCAGAACCACGAACAGCGGCTCGGTCAGTCGCATGATCCAGGTGAGCGACAACAGGAGGCCGATCCGTGAGACCATCGCCAGGACAAGGCCGATCATACGGGCCCGCTGTCGCTTTCCCTCGGGAAGCTTCCCGGCAAGGATCGAAATAAAGATAATATTATCGATCCCGAGGACGATTTCGAGCACGGTCAGGGTAATGAACGCGACCAGAAGTTCAGGGCTGAAAAGCCACTCCATGGGGATTCCGCAAAAAGGGATGGTTCAGAAGTTGCCTGAAGGTACCGAAGTTTCGGCTGCGGTTCCAATAGACCTGTCAGGAACCTCACTTTTCTGTACATTCCAGTCAACCGATAAGGATCCGCAATGAACCGGCAGCGCCCATCGCACTATATTCACGGCTCGTCTTCAGAGGAACAGCGACGGCTCTCAACCCTGAACGAACTGATCAATCACTCCTCGTTCGAACAGATGAATCCCCGTCGGGGAGAGAAGGTGCTCGACGTCGGCAGCGGCCTGGGTCAGTTTGCGAGAATGATCGCCCGGGCAACCGGAGAGAGGGTCATTGGCGTTGAACGGGATCGGGACCAGATCGAGGAGTGTCGCCGTCTGGGAAAGACGTATGGTGAAGAGGATCTGCTGGAAATTCGGCCGGGTGATGTTTATTCGCTTCCGCTCTCCGTCGATGAATGGGGAACATTCGATCTGGCGCATGCGCGCTTCGTGCTCGAACATCTTGATGATCCGGCAGTTGCGGTTCGCGGCATGGTCAGAGCGGTTCGACCGGGCGGTCGGGTCGTTCTGGAAGATGATGACCATGATCTGCTTCGACTCTGGCCGGAGTGCTCCGGGGCGGATGAACTCTGGCGCGCGTACTGTTCTTCTCAGCTCGCTCTCGGCAATGATCCCTGGATCGGTCGGAAGCTGACCGCACTCCTCCACGCCGCGGGTGCCGCTCCATCCCGGGCAACCTGGGTGTTCTTTGGTGCCTCAGCCGGCGAGCCGACGTTCCCGGTGTATGTCGACAACCTCATCGGTCTCCTCCGGGGGGCTAGGGCCCACATCGTCGACCAGGGTCTGATTGATGAAGGGCTGTTTGAAGGGGGCCTGCAATCGCTTGTCGAATGGAAGAAGAGGCCTGAGGCAACCTTCTGGTACGCAAGGGCGTGGGCGGAGGGCAGGGTTGAGGGGTAGGAAGAGTCCATCCGGTCATTGTGAACGATCCTGCCTGCTTTGTTTGCCTGATAGCGTTGAAATGATTATGATTCGGCTCCACCCCATCTGCTATTATAGAAAGGAACCCGCCCATGCGCCCTCTTGTTCTGTTTCTGGCCCTTGTCGCTCTCGGTGTGACGATGTCTCACGCCAAAGTGAAAACGAAAGACATAACGTATGAAGCGGAAGGCGTCAAGCTGAAAGGCTACCTCGCGTTTGACGATGCGATCGAGGGAAAGCGCCCCGGCATTCTGGTCGTCCACGAATGGTATGGCCACAATGATTACGCGCGGAAGAGAGCGGAGATGCTTGCAGGACTCGGGTATGTTGCCTTCGCGCTCGACATGTACGGTGACGGGAAGCTCGCAACGCATCCGGAGGATGCAGGAAAATTTGCCGGAGAAGTAATGAGCAACATGCCGGCGATGAAGGCGCGGTTCAATGCAGCGCTGGCCGAGCTGAAGAAGGATCCGCATGTTGACTCCGGGAAGATCGGCGCGATCGGCTATTGCTTCGGTGGAGGGGTGGTCTTGAATATGGCGCGCTCAGGAGCGTCGCTGCGCGGTGTCGTCAGTTTCCACGGGAGCCTCGGCACACCAGCTCCGGCCGAAAAAGGGAATGTGAAGACAAAGATACTCGTCTGCAACGGAGCAGATGATTCCTTTGTTTCCTCGGACGCGATCGCCGCATTCAAGAAAGAAATGAATGAGGCGGGAGCGGACTACCGGTTCGTCCAGTATGAAAATGCTATTCACAGCTTCACGAATCCCGGATCGACGGAGATCGGAAAGAAGTTCGGACTGAATATAGGTTATAACGAGAAGGCTGACAAGCAGTCGTGGGATGATATGAAAGAGTTCTTCACTTCTGTTTTCGGGGAGTAACCTCTCCGGCGTAGAGGTCCCTCATCTGTCCGTAAAATGATTGAGGGTCGAATGTCCGGGCAATGGAGTAACCGGTCAACGCGGCGATCATCATTGGAAAGATCACGGAGTGGCGGTCGGTCATTTCCAGGACAAGAACAAACGAGGTGAACGGCGCGCGGGTTACCGAACTGAGGAACCCGATCATCCCCATCAGTATCATCAGGTTCGTGTACTCCGGAGGGGCGAGTCGCGCCAGTTCTGAACCGATCGAGGCCCCGATCGCGAGCGAGGGTGCAAAAATCCCGCCGGCGCAGCCGGAGAGATACGAAGCGATCGTGGCAACGAAGCGGGCAATGATGAGGAGGAAGCCGGATTCCCCGGACTCGAACAGCAGAGCGCTCATCAGTGTGGCACCTGAGCCCACGCTCCTCGGATCCACCCAGACAGCCAGCACGATCACGACGAAGCTCGAGCCGACGGTAAGAAGGGCTTTCTGTTTGAATGTCTTCAATGCAAGGCGCTTGCGGACAAGGACGAGAAGGTACTTGCTGAACAAACCGCCCATCACCCCGCTCGCGCTGCCGACGAGAACAGCGAGAGGCAGCGTCAGCAGATCGGTGCCCCCCACCTTCGGAAAACCGAGATAGAGATAGGGCCCGAGAAGCCACTGCGCCATGAAGCCGGCCAGGATCACCGCTGAAATCACTGTTGTCCGGAGCCGGTTGAAATGCGCCGTCATCAGTTCTTCCAGCGTAAAGACGATTCCCCCGAGCGGCGTATTGAATGCGGCCGCAATTCCCGCCGCACCTCCGGCGATGACCCACGCCTGGTCGCTGATCGGCTGGAAGAACCTCTTCGAAAACTTTCCGACCGACCGGAAAATCGAAGCGGAAATCTGAATCGTCGGTCCCTCCCGACCGATCGCCCCTCCCCCGAGAAGACAGAGAAGGGAGCTCAGAACCTTGACGATCGCAACACGCGGAGCAATCAGCCGGTCGGCCTTCTTCTGCTCTTTCCGGTCGAGCAGAACATTCGCCGCCATGACCTGAGGGATTCCGCTCCCTGCAGCCTCGGGAGCGAAACGGTGAACAATCCACCATGCTAGAAGAAACAGCGTCGGGCTCGCGACGAAGAGAATCCAGGGTGTGCCGGAATACAAATCGACCATCAGTTGCTCGGCCAGATGGAACAGTTTCGCATACCCGACCGCCGTGATTCCGGCAATCACCGCAGCAATCCAGAACGGGAAGGTCCTGAGGGTCGAAACCGGCTTGCCAAGTCTTCGCAGGAACTGCTTGAGGTTGTCCGTGACCGCGGAGGCTGCGGGAACGATGATGTTGAGAAACCGCGTCGCGGCATGCTCAACAACTTCAACAGCACGGGAGACTCTTTCCTGCCACTCTGTTACCTTCATGCCGATCACTCGCCCGTCAACTCTTTGAATCGATTCTCACCCTGGAGAGAGGAGAGATCTGAATCCCCGCGTGCCTGGCGTCGCAATCCGGGATTCAGGCTGAGCGCCCTTTCGAGCGCCTGGAGTGCGTCACGGCGGCTTCCCGCGGCGAGACGGATAACAGCGAGATCATACCAGACTTCGGGGTTCTCCGGAGCTATGTGTGCCGTCTGCTCCATGAGAGGCAAGGAGGCAACCGCGTCACCCGCTTTGAACAGAGTCCATGCTTCGTTCCAGGAATAATTCATCATGGCGTACTGCAGGAGCCTCCCCAGTTCAATGAAAGGCTCCGGATCGTCATCCACCCGGATATCGATTGCTCTGTCGGTGTAACCTCCATAGCCGGCTCCCTGTTTCACCACCAGCATCGCGGCTGACTGTTTTCCCCGCGAATCACCTCCGGCCTCATCCCCCGCAACCAGGGATGCGTACAGCTTCTCCGCCAGCGTACCTGGATGGCTGAGAAACTCCCTCTCCATCTCCACGACCACGGATTCACCGGTCAGAATATTGCCCTGTATTGCATACCCCTCTCCGATTCTTCCTCCCGCCCAGGGAACACAGTCTTCCCCGGTGTATGAATAGGCGTCTCCTGATGCCGAAACGATACCGAACTGCCTCCTTGTTGGTTCAGGATCATCCCCGAGCAGCAGTGAAGCTGCTTCCGCGGCGGTGTTTCCCTGCTTCAGGAGGGCGAGTCCGCGCCAGCCGAAGGAGGTGTTCGCGAATGACTGCGTCGCCACAGCTCCAACACCGGCCTCTGCCCATGGAACTACTGAACCGACAGCGAAAAACCGGGATGCAACCGCGACGCCGAGTTCGCCTGTCGATTCATCGACCGCAACGATGGAGAACGTTTGAACTTCCGTCGGTCCATCCTGTCCGGCGGAAAGGGTGAGGGGGTGAGGGGAGACAACGAGGAGAAGCAGAAGTATTGATTGGTAGTGCCGTCTCAAACTTCAGGCCGCCCGTGCTTTCCTGAGAAGAGTTTGAATTTCATGTTTTCCTGCCGGCCGCACGGACTCCAGCTTTCTGTCGCTGAAAATATAACCTGCGAGAATCCGGTAGCTGTCGTAGTCAAAATGATGAATCCCGCGGACTCTGAGGGATGGCTGTGCGGTTGAATAGGTGAAACTGTACAAGAGGCACCAGTTATCCACGACAAACACTTCCGTTGTTCCCTCCGCCTCGCCCTTTTCCTCGATAATCACCGCGCCGGGGAACGGCCATGCCTTGATCCGTCGTTCGGCAAACGCAGCGTCCACGCGGGGATTGTACAGATCAGGCGGCTCGAGTCCCATACAGGCGCCGTTGCATTGATGAAGGTGGAACGAAAAACATGATCTTTTCGATTGCTCCAGTCCCAGCAGGTTGAGGCAGAGGCGGTGTGTCTTCGCCGATGATGCCAGGAAATCCTTCGCCTGGATCTTTGTCTTGAAGATACCGAGGATCGTCTCGAACGTCACCGGGTCGATCCGGGAAGTCGGCTGGAGGGCGACGGCGGCGTACCCGCCGGCTGTGAGGGCTCTTCTGGCGATAATAATCCTGCGCTTGTGGCGTGCGAGGCGGTTATATTCCGGGCGAAGTTCCTTAATCAGGCGGGATTCGAGCAGGAGGGCACCAAGCTCACCAACGGTCTTCCGGATCTCGATGTTGGCGATCCGGCGACACATGCGGATCTCCTCAGGAGAGGAGAAGTGGGAGCGGACCCGTTTGCGGAGGGTCTTGCTCTTTCCGACATACATCAGGGCGCCGTCTTTGTCGTAGAAGAGATAGACCCCCGACGAATCCGGAAGTTTCCGGATCGAGTCCTTCAACGACGGAGATAGAGCGCTGGTCTGGTTCTTCCGGTTGACCTTCATTCTGTAGCGCCAAAGTAAGGATGATGACGGTCAAAACCAAATGAGAGGCGAACGCGGTTTCAGCCCTTGTAATGCTCAGGTCTGCGATCTGCAAGCAGGCGGTTGTATCGGTTGAGTGAATCATCGGCGAGGGACAGGTCAACCTTGGCAACACCGGCTCCGGCGGTTGTTTCACCGAGCCGTGTCATGATCTCGCCGCGCGGTGAGACAATCTCACTACGACCGATGAAGGAGAGATCGGTGCCGCCGCGATCCTCACGCCCGATTCTGTTTGCTGTAGCCGTAAAGATCCGGTTTTCCAGGCAACGTGTCACCATGGCATCAGGGCAGTGCGGGAGGACCAGGTTGGAAGGATGCAGGATCAGCCGGGCACCCCGGAGCGTCAGGCTCCGCGCGGCCTCGGGATAGATCCAGTCAAAGCAAATCATCATTCCGACCCGGCCGAACGGAAGGTCGAACACGGGAAATCCGAGGTCGCCCGGAGCGAACATGGTTGTCTCCCTGTAGAACAGGTGAACCTTTCGATATGTGCCGACCAGTCCGGACGGACCGACGAGAGCAGATGAGTTGTAGATCCTGTCGGCGCGCTCAGGAAAGCCATACACAACGTAGCAGGAGTATGCCGCGGCGAAGCGGGCAATGAGCTCAAAGGTCGGACCGGTTGCCGGCTCGGCATACTGATCGAGCTCGCTCCTGTCCATGAAATTGTAGCCTGACGCGAACAGCTCAGGAAGAACATAAAGGTCGGCCCTCTTTCCTTCCATCAACGAAACCGCCTGTTGGATATTGGCGCTGACATCTCCGAACTGAGGGTCTGTCTGAATAACCGAAAGCAGCACTATCCCCTCTTCCTCCTTCCCGATGGTGTCCGCATGACCTCGCGGTAGCGGAAACAGGAAAGTTCATGATCGTTCACCATGCCGACCGCCTGCATGAACGCGTAGCATATCGTTGTTCCGACAAACCGGAAACCGCGCGCTTTGAGATCGCGGCTCATCCGGTCTGATTCCGGTGTGGAAGCGGGAACCTGCCTTTGGGTGCGGCAGCGGTTCGTGCGGGGTGTTCCGCCGACGAATTGCCAGATGTACGCATTGAAGGAACCGTGTTCCTTTTGTATCGCAAGGAATGCGCGCGCATTGGTTACCGCCGATTTGACTTTCAGCCTGTTGCGAATGATCCCATCGTCGGCCAGCAGGTTCCGGATCTTTGCTTTATTATAGAGAGCGACACGGGCCGGATCGAACCTGTCGAACGCGCGCCGGTAGTTCTCCCGCTTCTTCAGGACGGTCGTCCAGCTCAATCCCGCCTGAGCCCCTTCAAGGATAAGCATTTCGAACAGTTTCCGGTCCCGGTGGACCGGGACACCCCATTCGCGGTCATGATACCGGCGGGAGAGCGGGCCGTTCTCCGCCCAGGCGCAGCGTTGTCGTCCGGTGGAGCCGGTCATTCAGGAATCCCGAAAAGAGAGCACGCGCCCGTTCTGCGGGCGCGTGCATGCATGTTGAAGGTGCTCAGGCTGCCGGTTTCCGGCCATGAACCGCGGCAAGGATCACCCCATAGATCACGTACTCGATAATGCCATAAATGAACCACTGAAGAGCAAGCGCATAGGTGATCGGCATCGTCGCATAGGTTGCATACGCCATCGGCGTTGCAACAATCAGCCCCATGAACATCCCGAACCGGACACCTTCCCCGGTCCCCTTACCCTCATATCCCTTCGTGAACACCAGAGAGAGAAAATATGCTACGATCGCGTTGGATAGAAAAATGATCCCCGTTTTCATATCCTCCGGGGCCCGCCAGAGATGAAGCATGCTCTCTGTCTGGTATGTGGAGGAGAGAAGGACTTGATGAATGATGTATCCCATGACACCCATCGCAACCCACACAGCTCCAGCCCCGATCAGAACTTTATTCTTCATTGTGGCCTCCGAGAGATTGTTGGAAGGAGGGCATGATATAATCCCGGTGAGTTAAGATGTGCAATGCTACGAAAGCAGGGGAGCAATGTCAAGATGAATGGCCCTGAGAAAGAAACGGTTGAAACCATCCCGTTTTCACGCTACCTTAAGAACACAACCAACTGTTTCATATTCTGACTGCATTGATCAACCGAACGAATAACCGATCTGTCACAGGCCCCCTGGCCCTCTACCTGCTGGTCCTGCTGGGGGCCACTCTCTGGCCGTTCAATTTTTTCCAGGAAAACCGGGTTTCGCCCGTCGATGGAGGGTTTGCGTTCTCCGAACCGGCAATGGCGTACACAAGGGATCCGGCGGAAGGACTGGAGAAACTGAGGGAGTTCACGCTCATTGCCGACCTGTCGACCGATATCCCGGGTCAGGCGGCATGGATCTTCGGGTATGGGCTGGACTTTGGCAAAGTAAACTTGATGGTCGGTCTCTACATGAACCGCCTCATTGTGGAACTTCAACGGGGTGAGCAGCGGATGCGTGCGTCGGTAACGGACGGGCTCCCACCCGGCGATCGGACTCTCCTCGTCATCACGGGGACGCCCGGTTCGCTGACGGTCTATGTGAACGGGATCCTTCGAAGAGAAATCACGCGCACCGTGGCTGACAGCTCGGACTGGAATGCAAGCTACCCGATTCTTCTCG
>JAOUDE010000361.1 GCA_029859455.1 Ignavibacteria bacterium
GTGGGGACCGAGATCCATCCAACCGGAGAGTGGGCTGTGAGGGGAGGACTCTATATGAGTGAGGATGAGGCTCCGTTTGTGTACGGGGTTGGCGCCGGGATTGGATGGACATACGACTTTCTCCAGTTCGACCTGAGTTATCTTCACTTCTTCGACAAAGAGACGCATTCGGGAACGATTGATCCGGAGTTGTTTGAGCCGTCGCTGATCAGTAATATTGATCTCAACCCGTACTCATCGGCACGGATTTCTTTCTCCGTAGCGGCCCGTTTCGGCGATCAGTACAGAAGCAATGCCAGGATCGACGGGGTCGAGATCGAAGGTCCCCTGTATCCGGTTGAAAAAGAACGCTATGCCTACACACCGTTCGGTTCAGTCTTCGTCACGAACACGTCTGATGAGCCTCTCCACCTGAAGGCATCGTTTTACCTCGAGGGTTCGATGGATGTTCCAACTCAGAGCGGTCCGTTTTTTGCCACTCCGGGGGAGCAGGTCCGCATTCCACTCACGGCTGTGTTCAATGACCGGTTCGGCCGGGCCGGGAAGACTGTCATCCGTGACGCAGGGATTACAGTAACATCGCTCAGTCCCGGAGAGCTGGATGACAGTTACCGCACGCGGGTGGTGGTTCATGGCAGAAATGCCTGGAACGGGTCGGCGGAATCTCTCCGCTATTTTGTCACACCTGATGATCCCGCTGTGCTGAGGTACACGCGCGATGTGTTGCTGGCAAACCAGACTGATTCGTCCGGTCAGCGGATCGTTGACGATGCCTTCAGCAAGGCAAGAGTGCTGATCGATTCATTCGCCGGCAAACTTCTCTATGTGGGTGATCCGAGACAGAGCGCGGATGCTGTCCAGTATCCGGTTGAGACCCTCGAACTGAGCGGCGGTGATTGTGATGATATGACGGTTTGTTTCTCATCGTTGCTGAACAGCATCGGAATCGCCACCGCATTCGTGGATGTCGTTCCTCCGGATGACCCGTCTGCAGCGCATGTGTATCTGCTGTTTGATACAGGGGTTCCCCCGGAGAACGGATCTCGGATAAGCGGCAATCCGAAGCGCTATGTTGTCAGGACCGGAGCGAATGGAAAGGAGTCGATCTGGATTCCTGTTGAAACCACAGTGATCGCCGAAGGGTTTGACCGGGCGTGGGAAGCAGGATCAGAAAAATACTATGATGATGTGGAGATTCACCTCGGGCTCATCAAAGGATGGGTCCGCATCGTGGATGTCTACTAGCTCCGAGTTGAGTTCTGACAGGGGTCTACAAACAGGAGGAGTCATGAGAGTTGCGTGGATTTGTGGTATTCTTTTGTTCTCAGCCGGCACCGCGCTCGGCGGTGAGATCATTGTGGAGCAGGTCAGGGGGGAAGTGTTCGTGAGGGAAGGGGTCGGGGAATCCTGGAAGCCGGCCAGGATCCATGAACGGCTCAGGCCCCACGATTCGATGATGACGGGTGAAGACGGAAGCGCCGTGTTGCTTGTTACTGATGAGGGCGCGAAGAAAATCCACCTGCCGGCGGGAGTCATCATCGACCTGTCCGACTTCCGGACGCTCACACGCGATGAACTGATTCTGAAGCTCACCATGGAACGGGTCAAGGCGGCGCCCTATGAATGGAAATCGAACGATCTGCAGATTCCGAATGCGACCGTTGTTCACGGAAGCGGCGCTTCGGGGAGTGAGCCGAACGGGGACGGCGACCTTGAGATGGCACGGCTGCAGATGAATGGTGCGCACCTTCTCTATAATACAGGCTATTTCTCCACCTGTGCGCTGAAAGGTTTGTCTCTTTTAGGAAGATTTCCCTCATTAGGGGAGTCATTTGATAACCGCTTCATGGTGGCCGAATCGCTGGAACGATCAAATCTGCCCGGCGAAGCCCTCAGTGAATACACATCTCTCTCAACGCTCCCCGGTTTGACAGAGGATCAGGAGAACCGTGTCCGGGGAAAAATCGCAGAGATCAAAGGGGAGAAATAGCACGAGTCAGCAATGGGCGTGGACGCAGGGCGGAAGCTCGCCATCCACAATCCCGAAAGGATGTTCTCATGATGCCGTATCGAATAACCCTGACCGTTTTCTTTGGCCTCCTGCTCGTTTCAGCAGCTTCCGCAGGACCCGGGATCATTGCAGTGAGCCCCCAGGCTCAGACGATGACCGCTGACGTCATGACCGAGGTCAGTATCGAGTTCGACACGCCGATCGATCCTGCAACGGTGAACGGGTCGACGATCATGATTTCCGGTCGCTGGTCCGGGATACCGGGAGGTCTGTTTTCACTGGAAGACAGCAACCGTGTCGTCCGTTTTGTTCCTACCGAGCCATTCTCTGCCGGGGAGTGGGTGACGGTTTCGATTTCACGGGGAGTTCAGGGTGAGGGAGCGGATTCGCTTGATGCAGGGTATGCCTGGACATTCTGGACAGCTTCAGCCCCCGGTACGCTTGACCAGACCCTGCTGAAGATTATCGAAGTCCGCGAACCGGGCGAACCGCATATTCAAACCTATGGCGCCCACGCGGCCGACCTCAATAATGATGGCTGGACGGACCTTACGCTTCCGAATGAAATCAGCGATGACATTCGTGTATTTCTGAACGACGGGCTGGGTGACTACAGCGGGTTTTCGATCCATCCGGTGCCGAACGGCAATTTCGCGAGTGCAAATGAGGCGGTCGATATGGACGGAGACGGCGATCTTGATTTTGTAGTGGGCAACGGCGGGAACGACAGGATGTGCGTTTTTATCGGTGACGGATCCGGCGGGTTCGAGTCGGCCA
>JAOUDE010000362.1 GCA_029859455.1 Ignavibacteria bacterium
CCCCCTGGCGGGGCGGAATCGCCCATCATACGAGCCTGCTTGCGCTGGAACTCTCCCGGCGACACGACGTCGAGGTCGTCACATTCACCCGGCAATACCCGTCACTTCTGTTTCCGGGAACATCGCAGCAGGAAAGCGGAACTCCGGTTCCGGGAATTCCCACGAACCGGCGAATCGACACACTGAATCCGGTGAGCTGGATTCGCACCGGGCTGAGTGTCAGAAGCAGGGCTCCTGCACTGCTGGTGTTTCCGTATTCGCTTCCCTTCTTTGCTCCGTCTTTCGGAACAATCGCCGCAATTGCGCGTCGTGCCACCGGCATCCGGATCGTCTACCTTTGCCACAATGTCATCCCGCATGAGGCCCGCCCGGGAGACCGGCTGCTGACGAAATTCGCTTTCTCCTTTGCCGATGGGTTTGTTGTCCAGTCGGAATCGGTCCGGCACGATCTCCTCCGTCTTCGACCGGATGCCCGGATCTCCTTCGCGCACCATCCTGTCTACAACGCGTTCGGTGAGCCGATCGACAAACATGAGGCAAGGAAGAAACTCGGACTGATCAACAGAAGGACTCTTCTTTTCTTCGGCTATGTGCGGCATTACAAAGGCCTCTCGGTGCTTCTCGAAGCGGTCTCCCGGACGGAAGAAATCGCCCTCGTGGTCGCGGGAGAATTCTACGAACGCGAAGAACTCTATGCGGACCTGATTCGGCGGCTGGGCATCGAGTCACGCGTCACAGTAATCAACCGCTACATCCCGACCGATGACATTCATTTGTATTTCTCGGCTGCTGACGCTGTCGTCGTTCCTTACCGGTCAGCAACGCAAAGCGGCATCATCCAGCTTGCGTATAGTTTCAACCGACCGGTGATCGCCTCTGCGGTCGGAGGTCTTTCAGAGGTGGTCAGCCATGGGGTCAACGGGAGGCTGGTACCCGCCGGCGATCCCGAGGCGCTGGCGGATGAGATCCGCACGTTCTACCGCAACGGGGAAGAAGTGACGATGCCTGAAAGTGTCGAGACATCAAAGCATTTGTATTCGTGGCGCGCTCTGGCGGACGCGGTCGAGTCATTTGCGACCGGCATTTGACAGCGATGAGCCGGCCACCACAGATCGCCATTATCATTGTCAACTGGAACGGAAGAGAGGATACGCTCGCCTGCCTCGCATCACTCAGGGAGCTGACGTATCCGCACACCAGCATTGTACTGGTGGATAACGGATCAACGGACGACTCGGTCGCCGCCGTTCGGGCGCGTTTCCCCGCTGTCACCATTCTCGAAGAGAAGCGGAATCTCCTGTTCGCAGGGGGAAACAACAGGGGAATCACGTACGCGCGGAAGCACGGCGCCGACCATGTCATGCTCCTGAACAATGATACCATCGCAACCCCGGAGCTCGTAACACACCTTGTCAACCGGTTGGAGTCTGATAGCAGCATCGGTATGGTCGCCCCGAAGATCTACTACGATTCTGACCCTCAACGGATATGGTTCGCCGGTGCAAGGATAAGGCCGTGGCTCGGGACGATGGCGCATCAGGGAATCCGGCAGATCGATCGCGGACAATTCGATGAAGCGAAGGAAACAGACTACGCCACCGGCTGCTGTGTCCTTGTACGCGGGGAGGTTCTTGAGAGGGTCGGCCTGATGGACGAATCGTACCGGATGTACGTGGAGGATGCTGACTGGTCGGTGCGTGCGCGCAAGGCAGGCTACAGAATATTCTTCGAACCGGCGGCAACCCTCCGCCACAAGGTCTCGGCGTCCGCCGGCGGCAACCTTTCGTTCTTCAAGCTCCGGAACAAACTGTTCAGCCAGATCCGTTTCTTCCGCCGCTACGCAGCCTGGTATCATTGGCTTGTCATTCCGTGGATGAGTATCTTGATAAATCTGTATCTCCTTCTATCCCTTAGTCTTCAGCATTCTCACGACAGTCAGTCAGGACCTCATGGCGAAAAGTAAACAGGCACGAAAACGACAACCGGCCCCGCAAACGACCGGGTGGTTTTCCACGCTCTCTCCCGGCATTCAGGACCTGGTCTGCATCGGTATTCTCTATGTTGTCATCCTGATTCTGTTCCGCGGCCTGGTGTTCCAGGATAACGCCTTCTCCTCGTCGGGAGATACGGCCAATCATCACAGCTACAAGAAGGCCGGAAACACCCTGATGGAGCAGGAGGGCGAGGATGCGCTCTGGACGCCGTACGTCTTCAGCGGTCTTCCGACATTCGGCAATGTCTCTTTCCTCCCTCAGAACGTGAGCTATCTGGAAACGGCGGCTATCACTATCGTCAAAGCCCTGTTCCTGTTTTCTCCGATGAGCTGGTTTGTGGCATTCTATTTTCTGGGCGGTGTGTTTATGTTTTTCCTCCTGCGCACGTGGGATTTTTCCCGCCCTGCCGCTTTACTTGCGGCTTTGACATTCATGCTCAGTCCGTATGCGGTTGCTCTGGGAAGCGCCGGCCATGGATCGAAACTGAAGGCGCTGAGTTATCTTCCCCTGATGATCCTGCTCACTCACCAGTTGTTCGAACGGAGGAACCTCCTCACCTTCGGCCTCCTCGCGGCGGGGGTCGGGACGCTGTTGCTGACCAACCATGTCCAGATCGTCTATTATGTTCTGCTCGTGATGGGCCTCTATCTGATCTATACCATCATCAGCGGTCTGCGCAGGGAACAACGGATCACTTTGATCAGGACCGGCCTGTTCGCCGGCGCGGTTCTGGCGGGGCTCTGCATCTCCGCGTATGTGTACCTCTCAGTGCTCGAGTATTCGCAGTATT
>JAOUDE010000363.1 GCA_029859455.1 Ignavibacteria bacterium
GCTCCTCTCTTGACAGGAACGATCGCTCTGCCGCGTCTCGCCTGGCGGATTCGCTCATAGGCCTGGAGGTGGGTCTTTTCGATCCTCGCCAGGAGCTTGTCCCGCTCATGACGATACTTCAGCTCTTCCTCCTCATTTTCCTTGGAGATAACCGAAAGAGCAGCATCTTTCTCCTCGAGATTCTTCCGGGCGATCTCGATTTCCTCATCCAGTTTTGTAATATCTTCCTTTGCCTGGACTGCACGACTTTCAAGGACGTGAACTTCCTTCTCCAGAAGGAGAATCCGTGCCGAAGCGTGATCCATCTCCCGCCCGAGTGCGTCATACTCCCGGTTGTTACGCACGTCATGCTGCTGTTGTTTGAATCGTTCCAGTTTTTCCCTCAATTCGACGATCTCATTGTCGGATTGTTCCCTGGTGGCGAACGATTCCTTCATCACTGTTTCACGTTCAGCCCGCTTCTCCTCGAGGGCATTGAGGATCTCTTCAGTTTCGCGCTTCTGTGAAGGAAGGTCCCCCTTCAGTTCCTCCAGCTCGTCCAGTGCATTGTCGACGATCTGGAGTGAGTAAAGATTTCGTAACTTGTTTTCCAATCGGCTACCTCTCTTCTCTAAGCGAACATAACTGGGTTTGTGGACACTCTCGAAACGGTTACCCGGATACCGGACGATCGATTTCTGAACAATAATCTGAGCTTCGATGCAAGTTGTTTCACAGCCGGAAACTCAGTTTCGAAATGGCCTGCATCGATCAAGGCGATCCTGCCTTCTGCCTCCTGAAATGTATGATATCGGACATCAGCGGTGACGAATGCGTCAGCCTGCTGCCTCAGGGCTTCCTGAAGCAGCTCTGATCCGCTTCCCCCGCAGAGAGCAACCCGGCTGACCGGCGTTCCCGTACCCTTCGTATGGCGCACTGCAGATGATCCGAGGGATTGTTTGATCCTTCTGACAAACGTGTCCAGCCGGAGAGGACGGGGAAGAGTACCAATGGTCCCCATACCATATTCCGGGCTGAGATTATCGAGCCGGACAATATCGTACGCGACCTCTTCATACGGATGCACAGATTTCATCGCGGCGACGATCGCATCGACCTGCCATTCGTCTGCAAGCATCTCAAGTCGGACCTCGTCAACGCGCTGGAAGCGCTTCTTCATCCCTATGGCCGGAGAGGTCGTCTCGCTTCCCATGAATGTACCTGTCCCTGGAATCCTGAACGAACAGTGGGCGTAGTCACCGATTAAACCGGCACCATGCTCCGCCATCGCCGCTGCCACCGGGTCGGCATATTCAGCAGGGAGGTACGTGACAATCTTTCGCTTCGTCCTGAGAGTGCGGGAGAGGAAACTGACATCGTTCAATCCCAGTGCTTCCGCAAGGGCAAAACTCACTCCATCCTGTGCAAAATCCAGATTCGTGTGCGCGCTGTATATGTCGATTCCGTGTCTGATCGCAAGACGGATCGCATCACTCACGGAATTGCCCGACTCCAGCCGGCGGAGAGGATTGAACAACAGGGGATGGTGGCTGACGATCAGGTTTGCCCGCCGCCTGGACGCTTCTGCGACAGTTGAAGGTGTCACATCAAGGCAAACCAGAATTCCCCTGACAACAGTAGAGAGCGAACCAACCTGGAGCCCAATATTATCACGGTCCCACGCGATCGCGCGGGGAGCCCATGTCTCGACGATGCCTGCAACATCTCCAACCGTAACCGTTGTTCTCATGTCCCCCGCAAAAAAAATGTCCCGCGAGATTCGCGGGACATTCGTCTATTCTTCTTTCGAGGCCTCTTGTGATCCGGCATTCTCATGAGAAGGGGGTGGATGCCCCTTTCAGGGCTAGCGGTTCTATGGCAAGAAACTCTCTTCACAATCGAATGGGTATACCTCTAAAGATATGGACTGTTGTTGAAGAAATCAAGGCTAACCTGTCTGGACCTTGGAATAGTCGATTTTCTCGAAATTGATGTCCCTGAGCTTTGTGATCTCTTTTTCGATGATCTTGATGTTCCCATCGATCGATTTCGCCAGATCTTTCTCTTTTGCCGTAATCTGCTGGCGTGATATGATATCTGTGCTGATTTTCATCGCAGCAAGGGGGTTATTGAACTCATGACAGACCGTCACCACAAGTTCCTTGATCGCTTCGGTCCGTCGTCGCGCAATCAGATCCGCCTTGATCTGTTCTTCAATCTTCTGTTTCAGGACCAGCCTTTCCAGAACATTGACAACCGTTCGGGGGAGGACGAGATCGATTGCCTCATCCTTCACGATGTAGTCGTCGACCCCGTATTTCATCACCTCAATCGCGAGGCGGAAGTCACGGTTTGTCGTCAGAAAGACTATCGGGAGATCGATCTTTTTCTCGCGGATCGCCTTTGTGACTTCCAGCCCGTTCATTTCGGGGAGATAATAGTCAATCAGTGCAATATGGAGCGACTTGTTTTCCTCGATCTCCTTCAGGCCGGACTTTCCATCCTGTTTCCACGACAGGTTGAATTTCCGGCCCTGGAACTTGGAAAAATGATGGCGGGTGAGAGAGAAAAAACTCGAATCATCATCAACTATCAGGACTTCTATCACTTCGGGTGATTCAAGCATGAAGCAGCGGACTCCAATCTGTGGGTAATGCTACGATACCATATCCCACTATGATATGCAAATGAGATGAATCCTGTTTTCCTGCCGAAAGGTAGGGCTCTGTTGATTTTCACTCGTTCTCTTGGTATAATGGGCAAGTAAAAATGACCTCGGGGTAGGCTGATCCCCGCGGGCGGGC
>JAOUDE010000048.1 GCA_029859455.1 Ignavibacteria bacterium
AGCCACCCGAACCATGGTTGCAGGCCCCAGAGGGACGGAAGGCCACCGAGTCCGAGGAATGTGAGAATCGCGAGGGCAGAAAGAGCGATTGAAGTTGATTTCTCACCAAACATGGCGAAGGAAATGTGACCTCCATCGAGCTGCCCGATCGGGATCAGGTTGAGCGCGGTGACGAACAAACCGAACCAGCCGACGCAGAGGAAAGGGTAATGATAGATCTCATTCATTGGGGGGACGAATGAGCCGGCTGGCGCGAATAACTCCGCTACCGCGAGGAAGAGAAGAGTCTCACCGAACCGGATTCCTCCTTCCGGGATCACGGCCATCTGTGCATATTCAGGATGGATCAAATGCAGGTATTCACGGGATGGAAGGGTGATAAAGCCGATAATCAGAACCGCCAGGCTCACCACAAATCCGGCGATCGGCCCGGCTGCGCCGATGTCAAACAGGACTTTGCGGGAGGGGATCGATGAGCGAATCCGGATGACAGCGCCGAGAGTTCCGAATACTCCGAAAGGAAGAAAGGGGGGGAGCGGGATGAAGAACGGGAGGGTCGTACGCACCCGGTGATACCGTGCGGCAAAATAGTGGCCGAATTCATGCGAACCCAGCATCAACAGGATCAGGCAACCATACGTCAGCCCATAGGAGAAATTGCTAAGCTCGAGGGAATTCCGGTTCAGCCACTGCGCCCCTGCGAGCGTCGTTGCCGCAAATGTTGCAAGAAACAGGAACCCGTGAAGGATGTATTCGCGAAGTGTAGGATTCATGCTTCCGGGATCCGCTTTCTCGGGTCCCGGGTGGTACTGGTGTTCTTCTGCCATGATCGCCCGGTCAATTCCTCTTCAGTCCGAGAGCAATATATGGCTTGTATTGCTTGATTCCAACAACGCGAACGGGGGGAAAACAAAGAGAGCACTGCCTGACGACAATGCCCTCCGCTGAAAACGATGAATCGTGATAGGTTACGGCCGGGGAACGTCCGGAACCATGGGGAGTCCACTACGCGGACGCGGCACATCAGGGATCATCGGTAAACCACTTTTCTCTATCCTCGTCTCAGTTAGGACGACAGTTTCGGAATTGAATCCGTACGCGATAGCGGCGTTGGTTGCAGCGATAGCGATGATGGTGATCACGAGTGAACGGAGTTTCTTCGCCTGGCGGGACATAGAGTTGCCTCCTGCGGGTTGGGGGATATTGGTGGTTTGTTGTGATACACTCTGTGCGAGCATGGTTCCATCGGGAGAGGAACCCAGGATAATTCACATTGAAGTCGCAGAAAAGATAACTAGTTCGCAGCCGATTGTCAAGATTTTTGTTCTCTTGTGATCTGGGAAACAGGTAAAACGTGACCTACGGCACAAAAACGGCGTTTTTGGAGAGGATTTTGCGTTTTTCTATTGACTTGGGACCAATGACAGAGTATATTTGGGTGCACATTTGATAAAGGATGGGATGAAAACCTTCAAGAAGATTTTCTTGGTTTGGATGGGGCTGGTTGGCTTGGCTATCCTTTCACTCTTGCTTCCGCATAAGGAAGCAGGATTGGTTAATCATGTAAACACCTTGATTCAGATGTTATTGTTTGTCACCTCTGTATATCTCGTGAGGGTGGAACCCACAAAGAAGAATAAGTTCATTTTCTTGAACTTGTCACTCTTGTTTGGATTCTCATTAGTGTTTCACATTTACAACTTTGTTCCTGATACGGGATATGCAAGACTCTTTTTCTTTCAATATGCGATCATAGGCTATTACTTTATCCTGGCTTTTGCCATCTCTTATATAAGCATCGATTTGATCTTTCGCGAATGGAAGACAATTTCGAAGTACTTGCTGACTGCTGGTACTGTTGCGTTGGCGGCCCTTTATTACTTTTATCCCTTTGTCGCCGATTCACTTCATATCTATAGAACAGATGATGCGGTTCACTTCTCGATACTTCAAGAGACGTTTACCAATCACATGTCAGAGACTGGTGAGGTGCCATCAGTTGGTGAACTCGTAAGTCAATTAAGCCTATCCGAAGTTGCCAAGAGTTCTGGAGTTCAGCCGTTGACAGTGGAAGAGTCAACAGCCATCACGGCCAGATTATATCCTTACCTCTTTGACAATAACTATGTCATTCTCTTTGTTCGTCCTATCTACCTGAGCATAATGTACATTTCCGTGCTCTCGATCGGCTTCATTCTATTGTTCTTTGCATATCAGTATCTGAAAGACCCTCCACAGGGCGCGTACATCGAAAAGATTATGTTCCTGTTATTGATTTATTGCACCATGGAAGCACTCCACGCCTGGAGTTATGTGAAGAGCGTGGAATGGTACTCATTCTATGAGATCATGAACCTTGGTCAGGTGATTTCGATTGGCGTTCTGCTTCTGATCGGGGTCTTCTTCATGTTGCGGCTCAGGTTTATTACATCGCCGAATGGTGAATTCTACGAGCAGGAGATTGCGACAAGTCCGGCAGGGATCACCCGGTGGAGAGATATGTTCGATGAGCTGATGATCTCACATTTTCTCACACGGAAGCACACGCTGGGTCGTCTGTTCGTCGACCGGAACAGGGTAACTTGACGGCGGACACAGCACTTTTTTGCGAAACGAAGTATCTTGTATGCGAACACGATAAACTGAAATTATCACATTCTAAAGCAGGGATTCACGATGGCAACAGATTCTAAGGAAGCTCGGAAGATCGAGGTTGAAGGGGTGGGAGAGTACCCGATTGTCGGGAAGAGTCTCGTCGTTGAGCATATACGACTCGACGTTGCCCGTCTCGCAGTTTCGGATACCGATGTCCTGATCGTCGGTGAATCCGGCGTCGGCAAAGGTGCCGTTGCCCGGAACATCTTTCTTCATGGAAACAAGGAAGAGGCGAAGAAACCGTTCGTCTCGATCAACCTTTCCGTTCTGGACGACAGGGAACTCGAGGCGATTCTGTTCGGATTCGACAGGGGGGTGGAGGGACTTCCCTATACATCGAAGCGGGGTATCTTTGAGCTCGCGAACGGCGGGACGGTTCTGATCGAAGAGGTGGAAGAGGCGAGTTTTCGCAACCAGATGAAGATTCTTCAGTTTATCGAAGAGCGGAAAACACGCCGCATCGGGGGAGAGGCGAATGAGCGGGTCAGTATCCGGCTCATTCTGACCATGAAGGAAGATCCTTCGATCCTCCTCGAGAAAAGGAAACTGCTTGAGGGCTTCAAGGAGAAGATCTCAGATTTCGACCGGATGGATATCGCTCCTCTGCGTCAGCATCCGGAAGATATTCCGATGCTCGTGAAGCATTTTTCTTCCGAAATCTGCAAGGAACTTGGAATCAATGATCTGGTTATGGACATCAATGCCATCGACGTACTCGTCCGCCAGCCCTGGAAAGAGAATATCCGCGAGCTGAAGGCGGTTGTCGACAAGTGTGTCCTTTTTTCCAACGACGGGCGCTTTATGCTTCCGCCGGAGCTGGTTGATGAGAAGACTGAAGTTGTCAAGATGATCAACAACATCGTGGCTGGCCAGGAATTCGTTCTTGACAAATCGCTCGATGTGATTGAAAAGGGGATCATCGAAAGGTCTCTCGAGCGGTTCGGATTCAACCAGTCGAAAGCGGCGCAGTTTCTCGGGATGACCGAACAGACGTTTCGCTACAAGCTGAAGCGGCTCGGCATCGCAAGCGCCCGGTCTCGCTCCTGATCAACCTGTTTTCCGGAATCCAGCCCTCTCACGATGTTGTGGGAGGGCTTTTTTCATTCCTTCCGCCGAACCCGCGGCCTTTCCAGGTGACCCGGGGACTGAGAATCGCGAGAAGGGGAAACAGGATGACGTAGAAACAGAGATAGAGCTGAAACGGAATCCAGTACCGGACAAGGTGCCGCCCTCCGAGGACCTGAAGTGAGGGGGAGACCATGGCGTAATCGGCAAGAAATTTCGCCGCCACAATACCTCCCCAGAGAGGGATGCTGAGGAACGCCCACCCGGAAAGAACCACACAATAGAAGGCGCAGACAACTGCGAGGGCGGCGGTTCTGCTCGATGTCATCCGCTTTCCTCCGATAAACCACCGTTTGCGCTGGTGGAACAGGGAGGACCAGGACGGGCACGCTTCAGTTGAAACCGAGCTCTCTATGTCGAGCGGAATGACAGCTCTCCTGTCCGGCTGTCCGGTGACCGCCTGAAACAACGCAAGATCCTCCGTGACATTGAAGCGGAGTTCCCGGTACCCGCCGACAGCGTTGTATGCAGATCTCCGGACAGAGAGATTGTTGCCGACCGCTGTCACAGGAAACCCGAGCCGCGCGCCGGCGGAGGCGGCGGAAATGAGAAACAGCCAGTCGAGAGCCTGGAGCGATACGAACCAGCTGCCGCGGTCGACCCGGATGAACCCTGCAACGAGGTCCACACCGGGGTCCGCAAAGTAACCTGTGGTCTTTCGTACCCATTCCGGCCTCACCGTGCAATCGGCGTCGGTCATCATGATGATGTCGCTCGTGGTCTCTTCAATTCCCCGCACCAGTGCCTTCACCTTTCCCCTGAGATGGCCCTCCGGCTCTCCCGCTTCGACAAGAGAGATCGCAGGGAATCGTCCGGCGAAATCACGGACGATTTCGGCTGTCCTGTCTTCCGAATGGTCATCAACGACGATGATCCGCAGCCGGTCGGCCGGATAATCCAGGGCGCTCATCGAGTGCAGGCACTCCGCGATCGATTCTTCTTCGTTTCTGGCGGCAATCACAACTGCAACAGATGGAAGGTCTTCGACCATTGTATACGCGATCGGCCTGCGCAGGGAGATCGCGAAGGCGAGCATTCCTCCGAGATAGAGAAGCGTCAGGATGAGGATCAGAGTGAGAGGCATCGTGATAGGTCGTGTGGCGATGAACATAGAGAAAAAAATGAGCGACCGCAACCGGATCCGGTCTCCATCCACGGTTTCTTGACTCTCGAAAGCGAAATGGATATATTTCAGGCGAAATTAAAGGGTTTTCCACACTCCGAAGCTCACCGCAGGTTCTCGATTGCAATATCAGACTTCAGAAGAAACCACATACAGGAAGACAATCCTCGGTTCAGGTATCAGGGTTGTCAGTGAGACGATCCCCTATGTCCGTTCGGTATCGGTCGGCGTCTGGGCCAACGTCGGCTCGAGAGATGAAGATGAACACAGGAACGGTATCAGCCACTTCCTTGAACACATGGTGTTCAAAGGGACCAAGAACCGGTCGGTCAAGGAGATCGCCCAGAGCCTCGAATCGGTAGGGGGCTTCATGAACGCGTTCACCACGAAGGAACAGACCTGTTTCTACGCGCGTGTGCTGGATGAACGCCTTCCGAAAGCGATCGACGTGCTTTCCGATCTCCTCCAGAATGCAACGTTCGATGGTCAGGAGATGGAGCGGGAGAAGACGGTGGTGATCGAAGAGCTGAAAAACGGGGAGGATGATCCGGAGGATCTGATTCACGACCATTTCGAGAGGATTCTCTTCCCGCGTCACTCGCTCGGTTATCCGATCATAGGGACGGAGAAGAACCTCCGTGCGTTTACGCGGAAGGACCTGTTCGACCATGTGCAGTCGCACTACGGGCCGTCGAACATGGTGGTTGCGGCTGCGGGAAATGTCGACCACGACAACCTTGTCAGGCTGGTCAACCGGGCATTCCATCCCGCGAGACATTCCTCCAACGGGCACACACGGGTCCGTCCGAGAAAACGGAAAGCAAAACCTTCGACGAAGGAAATCCGGAAGCCGATTACGCAGGCACATCTCTGCCTCGGTACGGTCGGGTACAGCATTCATCACAAAGACCGCTATCCTCTCCTTGTCCTCAACGCACTCCTGGGGGATGGCATGAGTTCCCGCCTGTACCAGACTATCCGGGAGCGTCATGGCCTCGCGTATTCCGTGTATTCATTCATTTCATTCCTCTCCGACACAGGGGTGTTTGGTGCCTATATAGGAACGGACAGGAACAAGGTTGACGATGCGCTGAAACTGATTCACAGGGAGTTGAAGCGGCTCAGGGATAAACCAGTATCAAAAGCTGAGCTCGACCGGACGAAGTCCCAGATCAAGGGGACGATGATGCTCGGGCTGGAGAACATGTCGGGCCGCATGATGCGGCTCGGGAGCAGTGAACTGAATTTCGGCTCATTTGTTCCTCTCGATGCGGTGCTTGCGAGGGTGGATGGAGTGACTTCGGATCGAATGCAACGGGTGGCGAATGATCTTTTCGTGGAGGAGAATTTTTCGACCGTGTTCGTGAGGCCCTCCGAATCATGATCAGTCCCGACGATCTGAACCCGAGATTACGCAAGGCCGAGTATGCTGTCCGCGGACCGATTGTGCTTCGGGCTCAGGAGCTCGAGGCGGCAGGGAAGAAGATTATTTATTGCAACATCGGGAATCCTCAGGCTCTCCGGCAACGGCCGCTCACCTTCAGCAGACAGCTACTCTCCCTCCTTGAATACCCCACCCTGCTGGAACGTGAGGAAACTGCGCGCCTCTATCCTGGAGATGTCAGGGCACGGGCCACGAATATTCTTTCAAAGCTACCCGAAGGCCTCGGCGCCTATTCCCAGAGTACCGGCGTTCCTTTCATCAGGCAGGCGGTGGCGGATTTCATCCATCGCCGGGATGATATTCCTGTCCGCAAGGAACAGATCATCCTGACCGACGGGGCGAGTAAAGGTGTTCAGGCGGTGATCCTGGCGCTGTTGAGACAAAGCTCGGATAGCTTTCTGATTCCGATTCCACAGTATCCTCTTTACAGCGCGACACTGACGCTTCAGGGGGGAGGACAGGCCGGTTACTTTCTGGATGAAGAAAACGGATGGCAGTTGAGGGAAGAACTGCTGACCGAGTCGATCGAGCTTTCCAGGAAGAACAAGCAGAACCCCGTCTGTATTGTCGTCATCAATCCCGGGAATCCCACAGGCTCCGTTCTCAGCCGCGACAATATCAGCATGGTGATCCGGTTTGCGAAGAAACACCGTCTGGCGATCCTTGCCGACGAAGTCTATCAGGAAAACATCTATGACCCCGGGCGGCCGTTCCATTCATTTGCGAAAGTGATGCATGAGCTCGGGGAGGCTGAGGTCCCGCTCTTCAGTGTGCATTCGGTTTCGAAGGGTTTCCTCGGTGAGTGCGGACACAGGGGGGGGTATCTGGAATGCCGCAACATCCCGGAGGGTGTGATGGCGGAATTCGTCAAACTCCAGTCGATCGCCCTCTGCTCAAACCTGCCGGGACAGATTTCCACCTATGCCATGGTCGCACCTCCCGTCGAAGGGGAAGAGAGCTATCCTCAATACCTGAAGGAGAAGCAGGCGATTCTCGGCTCTCTGAAACGGAAGGCAGTCCTTCTGGGTGAAGGGGTGAATGGCATTGATGGACTGTCGGCTGATGTCCCTCCCGGTGCCATGTACGCGTTTGTCCGCCTGGAGATTCCCCCGTACACCGATCCCGGCGATTCGCCGGACCGCGAGCAGGAACTGAAGAACCTGGAATTCGATTACTGCCTGAAACTTCTGGAGGAAACCGGCATCTGTGTCGTCCCTGGCAGCGGGTTTGGCCAGGTCGCCGGGACTCTTCATTTCCGGACAACCTTCCTTCCCCCTGAAGAGGAGATGGAGGAACTGGTCGGAAAACTCCGTACATTTCATGAAGGTTACAGACGAACCATGAAGGCGCATGAACTCCAAGACTGAGTCAAAGGTCAACATCACAATCGACTCGATGCAACTGAATGTCGATTCCAAAATGACGATCATTCAGGCCGCACGAGCGAACGGAATTTCCGTTCCGCATTTCTGCTGGCACCCGGAGCTCAGCGTGGCCGGGAACTGTAGGATCTGTCTGGTCGAGGTGGAGAAGCTTCCGAAGCTTGTGATTGCGTGTGCGACACAGGTTTCCGAAGGGATGGTTGTCCATACCCGGAGCCCCAAGGTAATCAACGGACGGGAGGCAGTGATGGAGTTCCTGCTGATCAACCATCCGCTTGATTGTCCGATCTGCGACGAAGCGGGCGAATGCAAACTGCAGGACTACGCCTACAAGCACAGCGTTGGTTTCAGCAGGTTCGATGAAGACAAGGTCCACAAACCGAAACGGCATGCTCTGGGGCCGAACGTGATGCTGGACATGGAGCGCTGCATCATGTGTTCCCGCTGTGTTCGTTTCTGCGAAGAGATCGCCGGCGAGCCTCAGCTGACATTTGCCAACCGCGGCGACCATGTGATTCTGACCACTGCCCCGGGCGAGGAGCTGGATAACCCGTATGCAATGAACACGATCGACATCTGTCCCGTCGGGGCCCTCACGAGCCGTGATTTCCGGTTCAAGGCCCGTGTCTGGGAGATGTCAGCCACAGAGACGATCTGTCCGGGCTGCTCGCGGGGATGCAACATGCACAGCTGGGCGCGGAATAACGAGATTCTCCGCAACACACCGAGGCAGAATCCGGAGGTCAATAGCTACTGGATGTGTGATCATGGAAGACTCTCCACGTTCGGGGAGGTCAACAGCCCGGAACGGATTGTGACACCGTTGATCCGAAAGGGGGAAGATCTGGTTGAAGTCGGATGGGACGAAGCGATCGCGGCGGCGGCTTCCGGATTGAAGTCATTCCGGAGATCGGAAATCGCTGCACTGGGATCCCCGTTCGCCACCAATGAAGAAAATTATCTCTTCCGCAAATTCGTCCAGGAAGTGCTCGGGGCGAAGAGTATGGATTACATCTCCCGGGTCAGGGAAGGTGATGAAGATGATATCCTCGTGAGGGCGGACAAGACCCCGAACAGCAGAGGTGCAGATGAACTCGGTATCCGGGCCGAGGAAAACGAACGCAGATTGCAGGGTATCATGGAGGGGATCCGGCAGGGGACCATCAAGGTTCTTTACTCACTTGACGGCGACCTCGGATCCGTATTCGAGACGGAGCTTCTCGACAAGCTGGAACTGCTGGTGATCCATTCCCCCGTCCGGAACGGGACGACCGCCGCCGCCGATATCGTGTTTCCTCTTGCGACCTATGCAGAGAAAAACGGGACGTTTACAACCTTCGACGGACGGGTTCAAAGGATACGGCCTTCAGTCGCTGTCCTCGAGGCTGACCGGGCCCTGGACGGCTTCTCCATGAGCCGGCTCGACAAGTTCGGAACTCAGTTCGACCGCTGGGCCAAAGGTCAGCGAAGAGACGCGAGGCCGGCCTGGAAGGTTATCACCGCTCTGGCGAACCTGATGGGAAAGAAATACAGGTATCCCACAGTGGAGGATGTCTTCAATCAGATGGTCCAGTCGACTCCGTCGTTCAAAGGGATGACGTATGCGAAGATCGGATCGAAGGGACTTCGTCTGGAAGGAAGCGTAGTACCGGCCACGGTCGAGGCCCGCTGACATGGAATTTTTCATCATCTCCGTCATTAAGATTGTCATCGTTCTGCTGATCATTCTTACTGTCGTGGCGAACCTGGTCTACGTGGAACGCAAGGTCAGCGCGGCGATCCAGAACAGGATCGGTCCGAACCGGGTGGGTCCGTGGGGACTCCTCCAATCACCAGCCGATGTCTTGAAGCTGTTCATCAAAGAGGACATCGTCCCGTCCACCGCGAATCCGTTCATTCATTCGCTTGCACCCGTCATTTCGATCTCCGTTGCCCTGGTCACGTTCGCCGTGGTGCCGTTCGGGGGTTCCGTGGAACTGTTCGGTCATCAGGTCAAATTGATGATTGCCGATGTGAATATCGGAGTACTGTACATCCTCGCCCTGACCTCACTCGGCGTCTACGGGGTGACCCTGAGCGGCTGGTCTTCGAACAACAAATATTCACTTCTCGGCGGTCTTCGCGCTGCCGCGCAGCTGATCAGCTACGAACTCTCGCTGGGACTCTCGATCATCGGTGTGGTGATGATCAGCGGGTCGCTCGAACTCGACCGGATCGTCGAAATGCAAAGTGGGTTTCAATGGAACGCGTTCCTGACGCCGATCGGTTTTATTACCTTTATCGTCGCTTCGTTCGCGGAAACGAACCGCCTGCCGTTCGACCTTCCGGAAGCGGAACCGGAACTGGTGGGGGGATATCATACCGAATACAGCGGGATGAAATTCGGTACGTTCTTTCTGGCCGAGTACGCGAATATGATCACCGCCAGTTCGCTGATTGTCACCCTGTTCCTGGGTGGCTGGCAGTTTCCGTTTCTGGAAACATTCGGGCTTCCTGCGATGATGGCTACCGTTGTTCAGGTGCTTACCTTTGTGACGAAGGTGGCTTTTGTTCTGTTCTTCTTCATCTGGATTCGCTGGACGATTCCCCGTTTCCGGTATGATCAGCTGATGAACCTTGGCTGGAAGGTGATGCTTCCACTCGCGCTCGTGAATCTGGTTATCACCGGGGGACTGATTCTGGCCGGGCTGTTTTGATGGGTCGGTTTTTCATACACAGGGGTAGCGGATGACAACCAACGGACAACAGAAACGTCCACAGATCAGGAAAAAGGATCTGAGTCTCTGGCAGTTGAGCTACATCCCGGAGATCATCAAAGGAATGTTCCTGACGTTCAAGCAGATCCTCAGGCCGAAATTCACGCGCCAGTATCCTGAAGAACATTGGACGCCGCCTTCATCATACCGCGGGCGCCCGGTCCTGGTTGAGGAAGACGGGGTTGAGCGGTGTGTCGCCTGTGGCCTTTGTGCCCGCGTGTGTCCCGCCCTCGCCATCGAGGTTCAGGCGTCGGAAACAGAAGAGCTCGCGAAAGAACGGTATCCCGAACGTTTTGAAATCAACATGCTCCGTTGCATTTTCTGCGGGTTCTGCGAAGAGGCGTGTCCCGAAGAAGCGATCGTCATGAGCAACGAATACGAACTGGTGTTTTCGAACCAGGAGGACGCAATCTTCGGAAAGGAGAAACTCCTGATGACGACTGAGCAGTTGAAGGAACGGTTGGAATTCCTCAAAGAATCACGGTAGAACATCGTCTCCTGAATACAGCCCTGGTGTGACGCCCCCCGTTCCGCTGCGAACGGAGGGCGTTGTTGTTTCTGCCCTTTCAGGGCGGCCGACCGGTCTCTTTGGATATGAACCGGGAAAATGATTACAATAATCTGATACCCACACTTTTCTCATGAATGCACTCTACATCGAAGGTTTCGGGATTCTCCTGCTGATTCTTCTGGTTGGTTTCTTTTCCGCCTCAGAAGTAGCAGTTCTTTCTACCCGCAAGAGCAGAATGAAGGAACTGGCGGAGGGAGGGAACCGGAATGCCATCCTGGTGCTCTTCTTCCAGAATAACCCGGAGCAGTTTCTGGCGACGGTCCATGTCGGTATTGTCTTCTCCCTGATCTTTGCTT
>JAOUDE010000049.1 GCA_029859455.1 Ignavibacteria bacterium
AGGCCCATTCTGGCGGCATCGTGAAGGAGATCAGTGTTGAGAAAGGGTCCGCTGTGGAAAAGAATGAACTGCTCATCACATTTGAACCTCCAGAAGAACAGGGATGACAATGACCGTTCCAGTAAAAACCCCGGAGCCGGATGTGGATTTCGATCTCGCGCTGAAGCACGGGTTGACCCGTGAGGAATATGACCGGGTCGTCTCGATCCTGGGCCGCACGCCGACATATACCGAGCTTGGTATCTTCAGCGTGATGTGGAGCGAACACTGCAGTTATAAGAACTCCATTGCCGTGCTTAAGACACTTCCGCGGGAGGGCTCGAGACTGCTGGTCGGGGCCGGAGAAGAGAACGCCGGTCTTGTTGATGTTGGCGGGGGATTTGCAGTGGCGTTCAAGATCGAAAGCCACAACCATCCATCCGCTGTCGAACCATATCAGGGCGCGGCGACCGGTGTGGGAGGGATCATGAGAGATATTTTTACGATGGGCGCACGGCCGATCGCCGCTCTGAATTCTCTTCGATTCGGTTCGCTCGACAACGAAAGGACAAAATTTCTGCTACGAGGTGTTGTGAAGGGAATCGGCGACTACGGCAACAGTTTCGGCGTTCCCACTGTTGCAGGAGAGGTCTGTTTCGAGCCTTGCTATCAGGAAAACCCTCTCGTGAACGCGATGGCTGTCGGAATCGTGAAGCATGGCCGCTGGGCAAGCGCCATTGCAAAAGGAGCTGGGAATCCGGTGATGATCGTGGGATCCTCGACCGGGCGTGACGGCATTCATGGAGCTACCTTTGCGTCAGAGGAGATCTCCGAAGAGTCTGAAGCGAAGCGGCCTTCTGTGCAGGTTGGTGACCCGTTCACCGAAAAACTCCTGCTGGAGGCGACACTCGAAGCGATTCGATCCGGTTTCCTGGTCGGTATTCAGGATATGGGTGCGGCAGGGCTGACCTGCTCTTCGACGGAGATGAGCGCAAAAGGGAAGAGCGGCATGCGGATCAATCTTGACAGAGTCCCTGCACGCGAAACCGGGATGAGCGCGTACGAGCTGATGCTCTCTGAGTCCCAGGAGCGGATGCTGGTGGTAGTCAAGAAAGGACATGAAGAAGAGGTTCGGGAGATCTTTGCGAAATGGGATCTTCACGCCGAGATTATCGGCGTGGTCACGGATGAACCGAGGGTGGTTGTGGAATACGAGGGATCCGTCGTTGCGGATGTTCCGGCAGAGCCGCTGGTACTTGGCGGCGGTGCACCGGTGTACATACGCGAGGCAATACGACCGGAGTACCTGAACGAAGTTGAGGCGTTTGATCCGGCCGGGGTTCCTGAGGCAGGAGACCTGAACAGTGTTCTGCTCAGGCTCCTTGGAACACCCAACATTGCGAGCAAGAGGTGGGTGTATGAGCAGTATGACCACATGGTCCGAACGAACAATCTGGTCCTCGCTGAGGGAGACGCCGGGGTTATCCTTATTAAGGGAACCAACAAAGCGCTGGCGATGAAGACCGACTGCAACGGACGGTATGTCTATCTCTCACCCCACACCGGAGGAATGTCAGCCGTCGCGGAGGCGGCGAGGAATGTCGTCTGCACAGGTGCGTTGCCGATTGCAGTGACGAACTGCCTCAACTTCGGAAATCCCTACGACCCCGAAATCTATTGGCAGTTCCGTGAGGCGGTCCGGGGCATGGGAGATGCCTGCCGTGCGCTGGATACGCCGGTGACTGGCGGCAACGTGAGTTTTTACAACGGGAGTCCGACAGCGACCGTCTATCCGACGCCGGTCATCGGAATGCTTGGCCTGGTGGAGGATCTGGCCCATGTCACCACCGTCCCGTTTCGTCATGAGGGAGATGCTGTGGTTCTTCTCGGTCCTCCGGGCTCCGGGCACATCGGCGGGTCCGAGTATCTCGCCACGATTCATGAGATCGTGTCAGGAACAGCTCCTCCGATCGACATAAACAGGGAAAAAGCGGTACAGGGTGCCTGCCTCGACGCGATCCGTGACGGAATCGTCCAATCGGCTCATGATGTTTCAGATGGCGGCCTTGCAGTCGCCGTCGCGGAATGCTGCTTCGTGGGTCCGGACTCATCATTCGGGGTGACAGCAGACCTGCCTGATGAATCCCTCCGTCCAGATCGTGCTCTTTTCGGGGAGGACCAGTCCCGCATCATTGTGTCGGTCGCCCCGTCAGGAGTAGAACAGCTGAGGAAGATTTGTGAGACCCGCGACGTCAGTTTCAAGGTTCTCGGCAAGGTTACCCGGGACGACCGGATCCGGATCGGCGGGAGGATCGATGTAGGGGTGGAAGAGGCGAAGCAGGCGTATTACAGCGGGCTGGAAGAGTACCTCAGCGAGTAAAACTATTACTTGACATAATACTTATTATTTGGCAAGTGGGCTTGCAGGTCACGGTTTATCAGGCCAGGCAGCCCTTAGTCCAATCCCGCCCTCTGGTCTGCTTCTCTCTTTTTCAGCCCTACCAGCAAGCCGAACCCGGCAAGCATCACCAGGACAACGAACAGAATCAACCCCCGTTCGGAGAGCTCCGGGTCGATGATCTTCGCAGGTGCCTCAACGATCGCCGGAGTCGCAGCGGCTGTTGTCGAATCCAAGGCGGTCGTGTCGCGCTTTTCTTCTTCCTGAGCTGTCGCAGCCTGATTTGGCATCGATAATGACGCCGCGATCAGAGCGAGACAGAGCATTTGCGTGAACCTTCTAGGGTAATACATACGCAAGCAGAATCGTTGTAATCAGATACAGGATGAGAACAATCCCCAGCACCATGAAAGGAAGCGATTTTCTTCCCGCCGAGGCTTTCCGGTCAAGAAACGGGATCGCAAGCCAGACGCTGCAACCTATTGCAACCAATAGGTTTACAATAAAGTCTCCGCTGAGTGAAAAAACTTCGGCAGGAGCCATCCTAAGGGACTGGTACAGTGGCAGGAAATACCACTCCGGTTTGATCCCAAGCGGCGCCGAAGCCAGAGGATCTGCCTTTTCGCCTAAGCCTGAAGGGAGAATTGTGGCAAGGGCAATGAGAATACCGAGCCCGAGAGTCCATGAAAGAAGGTCCCTGTACAGAAAATTCGGAAAAAACGGTATTGGCTTTCTTGGGGTCTCAGTCCCGACCGGCACGCTCGCCCCGTACAGCTGATTCAGCCCGAGATGAAACGAGACCAGGAGCAGCGAAACAAGCGGCAGGACCACCGTGTGGATCGAGTACATTCTGGTGAGTGTTTCAGCGCCGACCTCTTCTGACCCCTTCAGGAGGCTCACTCCCCAGTCCCCAATCACCGGCATGGTGGCGGGGACTTCAGTCCCAATGAGCGTTGCAAAATACGCCATCGTGTCCCACGGGAGCAGATACCCGGTGAAGCCGAAGCCGAGGACGACGAACATCAGAAGGGCCCCGCTCACCCAGAGCAATTCACGCGGCTTCCGGTACGCAACCATCAGAAAGGCGCTGAACATATGAATGAACATCGCTCCGATCATCAGATTCGCGGACCACGCATGAAGCGATCGGATCAGCCAGCCATAAGGGACCTCATTGACAATGTACATCACGCTCTCGTGAGCCTTCTCCGGGGTCGGGGTGTAATAAAACGTGAGAAGAATCCCTGTTACAATCTGGACGACAAAGAACAGGAGCGTCATCCCTCCGAAATAGTACCAGATGCTGTGCCGGTGTCTCGGTACATTTTTCTTGATGAAAAACGTCTTAATTGATTGTACCGGAAGGCGTTCTTCAATCCAGCTGATAACGTTTATGAGCATAGATCAGGCGCGGGTAGCAGTGGAAATGACGAGACTCTCTCCCTTGATGTTCACCCTCAGGGGGTCGAGCGGTCGTGGCGCGGGCCCGCTGATGTTCTTTCCGTTCAGGTCAAATATGCTGCCGTGGCAATTGCAGTGAAGCCGGGGGACTTCCTCCCCACCCTCATACTTTACGACGCATCCCAGGTGGGTGCATCGTGCCATGAAAGCCTTGTATTGTCCTGCGGGCGTATGGATGACAATAGCCGGCTGCTTTCCAAAACGAACTACTTTCGCCGAATCCTTCACGATATCCCCGTAGTCGGGCAGCTCGATCGATTCGACGGCCGGGGCACTGCTGGCGGTCGGTGTGAGGAATCTCAAAAGCACGGAAACGACCGGAATAGCCGACACCGTCGCCCAGCCAGTAAGCAATCCGGTCAGTAGCCCTCTCCGGGTGATCCTGCCCTGTTTGTTCTCTTTTCTCACGCGGGAATTCTCTCTCGTTTAGTTGTTGTCGGACCCGGGACGATCACCCGTATCGATGCCGGGTGGATCCTGATGGATACGCTCTCTGCATCGGTGCAAACCACCTCTCCATCCGTGTGCACCGGAAACGCCTTCCCGGACGATACGGTCACACCCTTTCCGGATGTCAACATGATCCCCGGGGTGCCCCCATGGGCAGCCCGCATAACCTTTGGTATCAATCTGAGGATCTGCCACGCAGGCATTGCCGTTATGGCGCAAACGTCAAGGACCCCATCATCCACTCGGGCACCCGGAGTCAGGAAGAAACCGCCACCAGCGCACGGCCCATTTCCTATCGCCACCAGAAGCATCGGCTGTCGCAGCCGTTCGGCACCATCGACCGAAACTCTCAGGTCGGGGGGACGAAACTCACGAAGCGCAAGGAGCACCGCGGCCATGTAAAGCAACGTCCCGCGCAACGTGCGAATGCCGGCAACTCGGTCTGCCACCGCTGCGTCAAAGCCGATTCCTGCACCGTTGAAAAACCAGCGGGTCCCACCGCCTGAGACTCCCTTCCACTCTATCCAGCCCAGGTCAACCGACAATATAGACCTTTGTCGGATTGTTTCAAGAGCTTTCTCGGGATCGGGCGATATCTTAAGCGACTTAATGGAGTCATTACCGGATCCGGACGGGACAATCCCAAGAATCTTCCTGGAACCTGCGATTCCGTTGACCATTTCGTTGATGGTCCCATCCCCCCCTACGGCGACCACAATTTCGGCATCGCTTTCGGCGGCCAGCCGCCCCGCCTCTCCCCGTCCTTCAGTGTAAACAATGTCGGAACCCGGCTTGTCGCGTGCCAGTATCTGTTCAAGAAATTTTCCAACCGCCCGACCTTTCCCTTTGCCTGCATGAGGGTTGACTACAAAGCAGGTTCTTGTCATCCCTTCGGTCCGACCTGTTCCACAGGTGTATCGACAAGCAGTTTGCCCCCTCCGGACAGCTGAAACGTTCCGGCAAAAAGGAAATGAGCGCTCCCCTCAAGCCGGACGGCGGTAAAACCGGTTTCCTTCCGTTGAAGTGAAACATGGAGATCTTCACCGCTCTGTACCCTTACCGGGACAGGTGCTGTAACCCGCTGCCGGGAGACTGCTACCGCGGCGGCCGCAACCGCACCGGTCCCACAGGCGAGAGTTTCAGCCTCCACTCCCCTCTCGTACGTTCGAATCCTCAGTGATTTGCCGGCAATGGTCGAGACGAAGTTGACGTTTGCTCCCCCATGGGAAGAAACCAACTCATGATGCCGTATTGCGCGGCCGATCGTGTCCACCTGGATCTCATCCAGATCGTTTGCTTCAATCACAACATGAGGAGAACCGGTATCGAGAATCCAGCCTGTGAACCTGGTTTCGTCGAGCCGGAATTCGGTAGGTGGAGAGATCTGTGCGATATCATTCATCCCGAGACGAACTCCGGAACTCATCACCTCGGCCTGGTAGAGAGAACCGCACGCCTCGAACGTGAGAGAAGTCCCCGCGATTCCCCGCTCCACCGCGTAACGAGCTGCACACCGGCCTCCATTTCCACACATACCCCCGAACGAGCCGTCAGCATTGAAATACAGCATCCGGAACGACGCGCGTTCAGATGGTTCGAGGACAAGGAGTCCGTCCGCCCCGATGCCTGAACGGCGTGGACTGACCACTCGCGCTAGTGAAGGCCAGTCGAGGGACAACTCTGACGCCATGTTGTCCAGCAGAACAAAGTCGTTCCCTGCCCCCGAGACTTTCAGAAATGGGATGGTGTGCACCATAGAATCAACAGAGAATAGGAAGATCCCCGGCAAGTTTCAACCGGTGGAAAGAAAAAAAAACGCCTCTTGTCCAGAGGCGTTTGTGGAGATGGCGGGAGTCGAACCCGCGTCCGAAGAAGAAACCATCAGGGGCACTCCATACGTAGTCTGTCTATCAGAACTCGTCTCCTGACAACCGACAGACAGGTTGGCAAGGAAACAACCCCGCTCTTGTCGCAAGCGACATTCGCAAACTGTTCGCAGGGAATCCAGTTCGCTATCCTGCCGAAGTCGGCGCCCCTTCGGAGTCTGGCAGGCGAGTCTCCTCGGGACGGGCTACCTAATTAATTAAGCAGCCAGTGCGTAGTTGTAATCGGCACTTGAAAGTGTTCCGCTTTATTAACGTGCAACTCGGAGAGCACGGTATGCGACCCGGACCATTCCGTTCCCGTCGATACCAATTCATCCCCTCTTCATACGACAATATACAACTGTGCCGGAAGGGATGCAAGGACGAGCCTGTTCCGATCCGGCGGACTACGCCCGTTTCCGTTTCGGATAATGTCGGTTCAGGCAAGCCTTGAGATATTCAAACGCCTCGTGAGGATCATCAACGAACCTGAACAATTTGAGGTCTTCCTTCGAAATGACTCCACGATCAACCAGATAATCGAAATTAACCACCTTGTTCCAGAATTCTGAACCATAGAGCACGACACTTACCTTCTTCTTGATCTTTCCGGTCTGAAGAAGGGTGAGCACTTCCATCAACTCATCCATCGTTCCGAATCCCCCCGGAAAAATAACGAGGGCCCTGGCAAGGTAGACGAACCAGAACTTTCGCATGAAAAAGTAGTGGAACTCGAGGTTGAACTGTTCTGAGATAAACCTGTTTGCGTCCTGCTCGAACGGAAGGCTGATATTAAGGCCGACCGACCGGCCGCCCGCCTGATGGGCACCCCTGTTTGCTGCCTCCATCAGGCCGGGGCCTCCGCCGGAGCAGACGGTGAATCGCTGGGATCCATCCTTTTCCATCGACCATTCGGTCAGAAGGCGTGAAAGCGTCACACAGTCCTCATAATACTGCGCCATTTCACAATTTCGTTCTGCGAGCTTCAGGGCTGCGATCTGCTTCCCGGTTGCTCTTTTCGTTCCCTTCACGGCGGCCCGCGCCTCGCGCAGGGATTTCCGTGCTTCTCGCAGCGGAAGCGTGCGTGCCGATCCGAAGAAGACGATCGTGCTCCAGACCTTCCCTCTTCTGAAGCGACTCTGCGGCTCGACGAATTCCGACAGCATCCGTATGATGCGGGCATCCGGGCTGTTCAGAAACTCAAGATTCTTGTAAGCCTTCACGCTGACTTGTTCCTTTCATCTGGTAATTGTTCTTTCCCTATCGGACGAGTGAGTAATATTTCCCGTCCTTTCCGTCCACTGTAATGCCACCCGTAATAATTCCGTCTTTCATCAGGGTTCCCATGGTCTGATAGATAATCTGTTTCTTCCATCCAAAGACAGACTGTATTGAGCGAACCGTACTGACGAGCTGATTCTCAAAGTATTTTGAGAGAATTCGTGTCCGCGCCGCATCTGTATCGATCTTTCGTGCCTTCCGTACTTCCCGGGGATACGCTTTGTCGACCATGTTCCACTCGAACGTGAACGGATCGTAGTGCTCGGCAGTCTTGACAATGAAAAACTTTGCCTGAAGCTCAGCCATCGCCTTATCAAATTCCCGTGCCTTTCCCTGAGGGACACCGAGCGCGAGTTTCAACCCGCGTGTGACTTGTGGAGAAGAATGACGCAGGGCATCCATGATTTCCTTTCCGGTCTCTGAAATCCCTTCCTTCCGATACGCCTCGATATAGTCATCCCGGTGGCCGGTCCTTTGCGATAGTGCATAGAAGTCCGGAAAGAAGGACATGGAGATCATGGTGGGACGTTTTCGGAAGATCCTGCCATAGAAAGCCTTCCCCTTTGCAGGGAGCACCTGCTTCATCTTCCAGACGAACGAAAGGAACGGATCGGTGTGCGTATGTTCGGGGAACAGAGGTTTTCGCTGACCACACGCTGCATGCCACAGGCACGGTAGTTCTGAGTTTACTGATTTGAACGCGAAACAAAACCCGACATCATCGATGAAACGGGTTGCCTGCCGCTCGGTACTCACGGCAAGCCTCGGCGTTCGCCGATGAACACGGTCGCGCCAGCGCTCGATCTCCTCAGTGGTAAGGCTGACCTTCACCGGGGTCTGTTCCCTTCCCGGGCTGGGGCAACCGTCGCAGCTGCCTGGACTTCCGGAAAAGGAAGTGCCACAACGTTGCCGGAAATGTCGGCGTTGCCGGCTGAGCCGGAGATTTCTTCTCCATCGCGGGTATCCCTGCTGACGATGGCAAGACCGGGGAAACGGCCGCCTAAGGGAATCTCTGACAGGCTCGTGACAATGCCGGCTGGTTTGTTGTCGATCATGATTTCCACAGGAACCTCCTGAAACGATGTCATTAAGACTCCGGCCAGCTTTCTCCTGACCTTGTCATACGTCGCCAGCCGCGCAATGACCTCCTGTCCGACGTAACATCCCTTCCTGCCATGAAGCAGATGCTCCAGGCCGGCTTCATACGGATTGAAGGAGGATGTAATCTCCTTTCCCAGTGAGGGTGTTCCGCTAAGAATCCGCCGCAGTCTTGCTTCAACGGAATCACTGGTGATCGGATTCTGCCTCAAGAGCACTCGTTCATTGTCAGTGCCGGTGGGAACGATCATCATGAACTGATCATTGGCACCGACGTTCCGTCTGATGATGATCGTATCATCTGAACGCTCAAGGAATCTGTTCTGTTGCGGCAAATCCGATGGACTGAAACGGTCCAGTGGATGTCGTGTCTCCGCCGGAAGTGAGAAGGTGGAGAAGCCCTCCGAAACCAGTTTCAGGGTGAGATCTTCCATGATGATAAAATGATCGATCCATTGAAGGAGGGTGGAGCCGTTCCCGGGTGATGGGAGGAGAAGAACTGACTCCGGTCCGCGGATCAGGAGAACAGGGACATCGACCAGCCTCCCCTTTTCGGTGAGAAAGCATGTCGCAACAACCGTTCCCGGTTCAGCCGAGATTATGTCGTTGGTGGATATCCGATGCAGGAGGTCGGTCGCTTCCCTACCCGAAATCTCAATCATCTCCTGATTCAGATACCGGATGACCGGAGATCTCTCCGCACTTTGTTTTTCTACGGAATTGGCCCCTTCGTCCATCATCGATTTCAACGTTTCCCGCATGTGAGAACTATCATGAGAAAAAAACAAGCCCGGCAGGATCCCGGGCTTCAAGTCATTCATACGTTTACAGACACTCTCCTCATTCAGTGCACCCACCAGGACTCGAACCTGGAACCCACTGATTAAGAGTCAGTTGCTCTACCAATTGAGCCATGGGTGCAGACTTATTCCGGATTTGACGGCGTTTGGTCCGTCGGGAACGGAGTCGTCGGCGGAAGCTGTGGCGCCGTCTGCAACGGCTGCTGCGTAGCGTTCTGCTGAAGGATGCTCTCGAAATCCTGGGCCCTGGGGAGAAAGAAGATATTGATCGCAAGGCTGAGCAGGATGAATGCCGCCGCGAGAATCTGTGTCGCGTTGATCAGAAAATCAGCCGTTCTTCGAACCCCGAAGACCGCCCCTGCCGATCCACCTCCGAACGTTCCTGCAAGCCCACCTCCCTTGCTCGACTGCATCAGAATGACAATAACCAGGAGGATGGCGATGAGAACTTCAAGAGTAACAAGGAGCGTGAACATGACTATCCTGCTCTAAGATTGAGAAATCCGGGAAAAGGAAATGTAGCAAATTCATGCGGGGAAATCAAGCTAGGTCTGATATCCCCACGAGCGGAGAAGGTCGCTGTTGAGAGACCGTTTTGGATCCTTCACCGTGAGGTTTTCGATATACTTTGCGATCATGTCGACTTCCACGTTGACCGTATCCCCCTTCCCGGTTCCCGACAAGGTGGTGTTTGCGATCGTGTGGGGAATAATCGCCACGGTCGCGGATTGTTTTCCCGCAGATGCGACCGTAAGGCTGATTCCATCGATGGCAATCGACCCAACCGGGATGATATACCGCATGAGCTGGTCCGGGATGGTTACCTCAAACATCGTACTGGTCTTCATGGGGTTGACGGCAGCAATGGTTCCCACTCCATCGACATGTCCCTGGACGATATGTCCGCCGAGTCGGTCACCGACCCTGAGCGGCAACTCAAGATTGACCCGCGTTCCTGCCTTGAAGCCCCCCAGCGTGGTCTTCCGTAATGTTTCCTCGACGGACTCCACTTCGAACTGCCCCGAACTGATCCGTACCACGGTCTGACATGCGCCGTTCAGGGCCACGCTGTCTCCAACAGCAAGTTCGGCGGAGGTCTCCGGTGCTTCCACCGTAATCCTGATGCCTCCCCCCAGCGGAGTGACATTTCTGATCGTTCCAACTTCACTGATGATTCCGGTAAACATTGGATACCTCTCAACGTTTTGTATAGGTGAGCAGAAGATCCGTTCCGGTTCTTTCCGCAGATTCGAGGTCGAGGGCGGAAATGGTGCCTGGTCCTGAGCCGGAACGGAATCCATGGACGGAACCCCCAAGTACCGAAGGAGCAAGAAACAAACTGAGCCGGTCGACCGTCCCTGAACGAAGAAGACGTCCCGAGAGGTCGGCACCCGCCTCGACCAGGATGCTGGAGATCCCTTTGCGTGCCAGGGTGCGGAACAGTCGCCGAAACGAGATTCCCTGGTTTGTCGCTGCAAGAACCACTATCGAGACCCCGCGTTTCGCAAGTGCCTCCCGTTTGCGCGGATATCTCCGCGCGGCGTCCTTTGAAATGCAAAGATACGTCGTCGAAGACCTTCCGGGACTGAAGAGAGCGGAACGTTTTGGCGAGCTGAAACCGCCGTCAATCACGACCACATGGGGATCCCGACCGAAGACCGAGCGAACCGTCAACCGGGGGTTATCGGCGGCCACCGTCCCTGCGCCCACAAGAACCGCATCGTGTGTTCCTCTCCAGCGATGAACGAGGCGGCGGGACGGTGCGGAGGAAATCCATCGCTCCTTCCCTGCCAGTTTCCCGTCAATACTTGATGCGACCTTCATATGGATAAACGGATATCCGGTCGTCATGTACGTTATGAACGATCGGTTCAGCAGGCGGCACTCCTCTTCACGAACTCCCACGGTGACTTCCACCCCGGCCCGGCGGAGGCGGGCGATTCCCCTTCCTGAAACCCGCGGGTTGGGATCCTTCGTGCCGATGACCACTCTTTTG
>JAOUDE010000050.1 GCA_029859455.1 Ignavibacteria bacterium
GCAAGCCCCGCCACAGGTTCTCTGAGCACACACCACCGTGAACAGGAAGAACTGGTGAAGGACGCGTTTCGCTGACCATCCGTTTTCGTTCCCGTCACTGCGGTAACCCTAACCTGCTGTCAATACTCCGATTAGAAGCGATTTCCATCAATGCGCAAGTTGCGCGACCGGTTGCCCCTTTTCTCACTCGCTGACGTTTTTCCTTTATTTTCAAGGGTATATTGACTTTGTCCGAAAGAATCCGCTATCTTTCCACCGAAATCAATTGAAACGAGTTGTTTTTTTTCAGTCTAAACCACTAGGTCTCCCCACCAACCCAAGGAGGAAGAATGGGAAAAGCAATGTCAAAGGCGGCTATCATATCCCATTTCGCCACAAAGTTCGACCTCAAGAAGAAAGACGCAACAGCCATGTTCGAAGAACTGGCTGAGCTCGCCTACCGAGAGGCACCGAACTCGTTCACCATCCCCGGAATCGGCAAGCTGGTTCTCGTGGATCGGAAAGCGAGAATGGGACGTAACCCGAAAACCGGAGAATCGATTCATATTCCGGCACGGACAGTCGTCAAATTCCGGATCGCAAAGGCATGCAAGGAAGCTGTGCTGACGACCAGCAAGAAACCGACCATGATGGGAGTCCCAACCATCTAGTGTCACACCCGTTGAAACGGGTCTTCTTTTAGCCTGATCACCTACCCTGTTCCGGAAACGGCAACAGGGTAGTTTCTTCCTCCCCCCCTCCTTCCAGCCACCCTGATTGTATGTCTATTTCCCGTTTTGTACATTGGTGCCGATGCAAAACCCCCTCACTACCGCCCGAAGTTTTCTCAATGACCTTGGCCCGGTTGAACAGGCCCAGGTAGTCGCTTCCACCGCGGTCGTTGTCATGATGGTCACCATCGTCGCCACCCTCGTGGTCACCGGGCAGGGCTGGCGCCCGGTCGACTTCTTTACCATCCTGACGGTCGGCCTGATCGGATTCACCAGTGTGTATTTTTCCCTCCGGCACAACCGCCAGCTTGATACACAGCGCAGGCAATTGCTGGCGCTCAATACGATCGCGGATGCGGTGAATCAGCTCGGCGATATCAACAAGGTTCTGAACACGTCCCTGGAAAAAGTCACGGAATTACTAGGATGCAGGCTCGGGTGGATCTACATCCTCGAAGGGAACAAACTCGTGCTGAAATGCAGCCGGGGAACCACCCACGATTTTCTCAGGATGGTCGAAAGCCGGAACCTGACGACCTGGCTTCATCAACCGAAGGTCATGCGGGAAAAACTCAGCACGAGGACCGGGTTGATCCCGGACCGTTTGAAGAAGGAGGGGGTCCAGTACTGGGTCTCCGTTCCGCTTGCCGCAAAGGATACGGTCGCGGGCGTCCTCATCGTCGCCGGGAACGACTATGGCATGCTGAACTATGCAGAGGCGGATCTGATGGAGTCATTCGGGAAGCAGATCAGCGTCGCCCTGAACAATGCCCGGCTGTTTGATCTTCTGCGCGACTCTGAACAGCAGTACCACGATCTCTTCGAGAACGCACCGGACAGCTATCTGACCATCGACAGGAATCATGTGGTGGTCGCATGCAACATGACCATGACAGCTATGGTGGGCCTGCCGAAGGAAGAGATCATCGGCAGACCCTTCGAGGTTCTTTTTACGGAAGAACAGGTGCCGTTCCTTCAACAGACGATCGAGGATATGTTTGAAACGGGAGAGGGACTGAGCGACGTGGAGGGACAGATCATGACCCCGGAGCAGGATCCGGTCTTCGTGAATCTCAACGTTTCCTTCGCAAAGGACGATGATGGCACCATCGTGAATGCGCGCGTGATTGCCCGCGATATCACGCAGAAAAAGAAAATGGAACAGACGCTGCTCCACGCCCAGAAGATCGACAGCATCGGCCAGCTTGCCGGCGGCGTCGCGCACGACTTCAACAACATCCTCGCGTCTGTTCTCGGAGCCGCTTCGATCATGCGACGGCGGCTGACCGAAGAATCGAATCTGTACAAGTATGTCCAGATCATTGAGGTAGCCGCGCGGCGGGGCTCCTCCCTCACCCGTCAGCTTCTGACATTCGCCCGGAAGACGGAAACGAGCGATGAACTCGTCGACGTCAACAGCGTGGTTCGGGAAACGATTCTCATGTTCGAACGGAGCGTACCGAAGAATATCACCATCGCCACCAACCTGTCGGAACAGCCTGCCACCGTCCGGGGAGACTCGGGACAGATCCAGCAGGCTTTGTTGAATCTGTTCCTGAACGCGAAGGATGCGATGCCTGACGGCGGGTCGCTGACGATCCAGAGCAGTATCGTCATGGTTGATGCGCGTGTGACCGACACATTTGCTGCAGTCAAACCAGGGACGTTCGTACGGATGCAGGTCTCCGACACCGGCATCGGCATTGACACGTCGATCAAAACTCGTGTCTTTGAGCCTTTTTTTACGACGAAAAACGCCGGGACCGGGCTCGGTCTTTCGGTTCTGTATGGCGTTGTTCAGAACCATGGCGGTTTCGTTGAAGTGGAGAGCGAACCGGGAAGAGGAACAACGTTTTCGATCCATGTCCCTCACAGCAGTGGAGGTGTTCGGGCCGTCAACGAGGAGCGGAGACAGACCGTCCCGAGAGGATATGAAAACATCCTCATCATCGATGATGAAATGAGCGTCTGTGAGATCGCCCGGGATATGCTTTCGGAGCTCGGGTACACCGTGATGCAGGCGTCCGACGGAAAGGCAGGTGTGGATCTGTACAAGAATCGCCGCGGATCCATCGATCTTGTTCTTCTGGACCTCAACATGCCGCTCATGGGAGGAAAGGAGACATTCGAACAGCTGCGTATCATCAACCCGAATCTGAAGATCATTATTCTCACCGGGTATGGGGAGCACGCCATCCGGGACAGGTTCAAAGGTGAGGCCGACAGCTTCCTTCAGAAGCCGTTCCAGCTGGAAGATCTGGCGGTCAAAATACGTCAGGTGCTCGATTCACGTAAACCTGTCACCAAGCTCGTGGGTTGACCTTCCGTCCACCGGCCGACGCCTCCGCTTTCACTCACGCATCATTGTCAGCTATGAGCACAGTTTTTCAACAATTGAAAGAGGCCCGTGAGGGGAAGGAGATGTCTCTCGAGGATGTCTCCGCGGCGACGAACATCAATTCGGAGCTTTTGAAGGAAATCGACGCGGGAAGAACCAACATTCTTCCCCAGGCCTATGTGCGTGCGTTTCTCCGTGAATATGCCTCCGCGGTCGGCCTGGATCCGGCGAACATCATGGCGGAGTACGATTCTTCTCGAAAGGAAAAAAAGGAAGATCCCAAACCTCAGCCGAAGGCGAGTCCTGAAAAGAGACCGATCCCGCTCCCGAGGGAAGATCCCCCATCCGATTCGACTCCCGGGCCCGCAACGATCGCGGCTGTCGCAGCGGTGATTGTCATCGCGGCGGTACTGTATTGGAATCTTTCCGGGTCATCAACCGATCAGTTACCTGAACAAACAGAGTTAACGGAATTCGACACCCCCTCCGAGGTTGCTCCAACTCCGAAGAATGACCCGTCTGCCGTCCTGAAGGTCTCGTCCGACAGCCTGACACTGCGTGCGCAGACAAGTGATTCAGTCTGGGTGCTGCTGGTTATCGATTCGGATGATTCCCTCGAGTACATTCTTCAGCCGGGCTCGTCCCGCTCCTGGAAAGCTGCCTCTTCGTTCCGGGTTTCGGTGGGCCGGCCCGAGGCAATCCAGTTCTCGTTGAATGGCATGCCGATGGGAACCCTCGGAACCCGGCGCCGCACCATTCGCGACAGTCTCATCGACCGCTCTACCATTTCCCTCCTCGGACAACCGGAGTAGTGGATGAAGTCGGGGAAGATTTCTGAATCGGTTTTTCGGCGGGCCGGAGAACTTCGCAGGGAAATCGCCGGGCACGATCATCGCTACTATGTCCTCGCAGAGCCGGTCATCAGTGACGAGGCCTACGACATGATGATGCGTGAGCTTCAGGAGCTTGAAGCGGAACACCCCGGACTCCGGACGCCTGATTCCCCCACCCTGCGTGTAGGAGGTGAACCGACCAGGGAGTTTCCCGTGGTCGCCCACTCTCCTCCGATGCTCAGTCTCGGGAACGCGTACTCACCGGAGGAAGCGAGAGAGTTTGACCGCAGAATCCGGGACCTGCTCGCATCAGATCCCCCGTCCTATTCGGTTGAGATGAAACTTGATGGGGTTGCCGTCGCACTGCAGTACAGGGATGGGGTTCTGACCCGGGGTGCAACGCGGGGGAATGGAACAGAGGGAGATGAGATTACTTCCAACATCCGCACGATTCGTTCTGTTCCCCTGAGGCTCATCGGAGACCCCCCTTTCTCTCCGTTCCTCGAAGTGCGCGGTGAAGTCCTGATGATGAAGGACGAGTTTGAGAAAATGAACAAACAGCGGGCCGAACAGGGAGAGAAGACATTTGTGAACCCGCGCAACGCCGCGGCGGGAACGCTGAAGATGCAGGATCCGGGTGTCGTCGCGCGGCGACCGCTCGCGTTCTTTGCCTACTCACTGATTTCCGCTTCCGAGGAGGGAAGCCACGAAGAGAACCTCCGCGAACTCCGGCGACTCGGATTTCCGGTCAACAAACACCACGTTTTGGTACGCACCATTGATGAAGCGATTGCTTTCTGGGAACACTGGGAAACCAGGCGGGATTCCCTTCCGTACGAGATCGACGGAGTCGTGATCAAAATCGACTCCCTCCGCCACCAGCGCATGCTCGGCAATATTGCAAAGAGTCCGCGCTGGGCGGTCGCGCTGAAGTTCTCCTCCCGGAAGGGGGAAACAACCGTCACTGACATCCTCCTGCAGGTCGGACGGACCGGGGCTCTGACACCGGTGGCAATCCTTGAACCGGTGTTCATCGGAGGGACGACCGTCAGCAGGGCGACCCTGCATAATATCGACTACATCCTCGAACTGGACCTGCGAATCGGCGACAAGGTCGTGGTGGAACGTGGCGGTGATGTCATTCCGAAGATCATTCAGGTTGCGGAGGGTCCGCGCCGCCGTGGCGTTCGCCGTTTCAGGATGCCGCGCGGGTGTCCGGAATGCGGCAGTCCGATACAGCGGGTTGAAGGAGAGGCCAACCACTACTGTGTGAACAACCGCTGTCCGGCTCAGGTCCGGGGAAGGATTGAACATTTCGCTTCACGAAGCGCCATGGATATCGAGGGACTCGGCGAGGCCGCTGTGAGGGTTCTGGTTGACCTTGCTCTGGTCCGGACCGCGGCCGACCTTTACACTCTGCATAAGGCGAAAGAGCAGCTTGTCAACCTGGAGAGGTGGGGTGAGAAAAGCGTTCACAACCTTCTTCAATCGATCGAGAAAAGCAAACAACGCCCTCTTCATCGGCTGGTTTTTGCACTCGGCATCGGCCATGTTGGTGCCGGCGTGGCTGCCGTGCTGGCGGACCGGTTTCGCTCGATCCGGTCCCTCTCCGAGGCATCCCGCGACGACCTGGTCGCAATCGATGCGATCGGCCCCGAGATAGCAGCCAGCATTGTCGCTTTCTTCAGCAATCCCGAGAACAGGAAGATCGTCCGGCAACTTGAAGCAGCGGGAGTGCAGATGACCGGCTCAACGGAGCCGAAGGGGACTGCCCTCGAGGGAAAGACGTTCGTCATCACAGGCGCTCTTGCCGGAGGAAGCAGGGACGATTTCAAGAAGCGGATCACCGGAGAGGGTGGTAAAGTTCTCTCGTCTGTCAGCCGAAAACTCGACTATCTGCTGGCCGGGGCCGACCCCGGATCGAAGCTGGAGAGGGCACGGGAACTTGGCATTCAGGTCATCTCAGAAGAGGAATTTGAACAGATGATCGGAAACAGTCGATGAAGGGGGACCTCCGGGTACGAGCGGGACATCTCCTGGCCCGCTATCGATTCCGGAAAAGGAAGGATTCCTTGATTTCCTTCTCCGAGACACTCTCCGCCGCACAATCCGTTATGGTGGTGCTTCCGCTCGCCGAGAACGAGCCGGCGCAGTACCAGTCCGTCACAAAGCTGCTCGTTCGTCGGTTCAAAGGACAGCATATCACAGTGATCGCAACAGATCACGCCGTAGATGTTATGCGGCTTCTTCCCCGGAGCACGATCGTTCACTTCCGTCATGACGAACTCAACCGTGTCTACCTGCCGAGGCCCGATCTGCAGGAACGGTTTGACCGGCGCCGGCCTGATATCACTATCGACCTGAATCTTGATTTCCTCCTCCCGTCGGCCTATATTTGTAAAGCGACCGGAGCATCAATCCGCATCGGGTTTTCGAGAAGGTTCGCCGATGATTATTACAATTTCATCATCCGGCCGGACCGGACCCTTGCACGGAAAATGAATTACGACCGCCTGGCTGAATTTCTCCAGAAATTCTGAAAGGAGCGTTTCATGAAATTCAACGTTGAAAAGAACGGAACATCGACAACGGTCCGCCTGCTCGGAAAGAAGATCGACTCCTCGGTCTCTCCCGAACTCAAGGGTGAGTTTCTCCTCCTCTGCAAACCGAAGCTGGAGACCCTGATCATCGATCTGGATCATGTCGAATTCTGCGACAGCAGCGGACTCAGTGCGTTTCTGATCGCCGAGCGCAAGATGCGCGAACATGGGGGACGTGTCAGCCTGATCAATGTCCGGGAAAAGGTTGCGGGTCTGCTCAAGATCTCAAAACTGGACAGGGTGTTCGACATCCAGGAGATATCGGGACGGCCGGCCGGCGGCTGACCATCCCCTCCGTATGGGTTTTACTACCCTCGATTATGGTATTGTCCTTGCCTACCTCGTCCTCGTCGCCGCCGTAGGGATCCTCTCGGGCGGACGACAGCAGTCCACCACCGACTATTTCCTTGGCCGAAGAAACATTCCATGGGTGGCAGTCTGCCTTGCGATTGTCGCAACCGAAACCAGTACGCTCACCTTCATAAGCATCCCCGGCCTGGCCTACGCTACCAATTTGAATTTCCTCCAGGTGACCTTCGGGTATCTGATCGGCCGCATCATAATCAGTGTGATCCTTCTCCCCGCGTATGCCAAAGGAGAACTATCAACAGCGTATCAGCTGCTCGGGAACCGTTTCGGCCCGACGATGCAACGGACCACCAGTATCGCGTTCATGGTCACCCGGATCCTGGCGGACGGGGTCCGCCTGTTTGCCACAGCGATCCCGCTCGCCCTCCTTCTGGCGGGATGGCAGCAGTTTTCCGATGTTCCCCCGGAACAGATCTATGTGGTGGCCATTCTTATCCTTGCGGCGATCACCATCACCTACACCTATGTCGGCGGCGTCCGGGCCGTTATCTGGACCGATGTCGTCCAGCTTTTTATGTACATCGGCGGAGCAATCGGATCGATCATTGTCATCCTCAGTGCCCTCCCTGAAGGCGCGGTGCTTTTCCCGCCTGAGAAGATGTCGGTGTTCAATCCGGGAATCGGTCTGTCCTTCAGAGACTTCTTCGGGACTGCCTATACGCTCCCTGCGGGACTGCTCGGAGGAGCTTTTCTTTCGATGGCATCGCACGGGACGGATCATATCATCGTCCAGCGACTGCTGACGGTCCGCACTCTCAGGGGAAGCCAGAAAGCGTTGATCTGGAGCGGGGTCATTGTCATTTTCCAGTTTGCGCTGTTCCTCCTGCTGGGCATTCTCCTCTTTTCGTTTTACCGGGAGTTTGCCGGAGTGACCTCCATCGATGGTCTCGGACTCGCAAAGGCGGATGAGCTGTTTCCCAAGTTCATCATCGAACAGATCCCGTCGGGTCTTTCAGGACTCATCGTCGCCGGGCTTCTGGCGGCGGCAATGTCGACTCTGTCCGGCTCAGTAAATTCTCTCGCGTCGGCCACCATCAATGATTTGTACATCCCGAACAGCCGGCGTTTCAGGGTCAATGAACTCACGCTCTCCCGAATCGTCTCCCTGTTCTGGTGTCTTCTGCTCGTGGGGGTTGCAATCTTCTTCATCTCCTATCATACCGGATTTCTCGTTGAACTTGCCCTGAGCATCGCCTCGGTGACGTACGGTGCGCTCCTCGGCGTCTTCATGCTCGGCGTTCTGACTACAGCAGCTCGTGAGCGGGATGCCATGATCGGTTTCGGCGCGGGACTGCTTCTGATGATAGGATTCTTCCTGTTCGGCGAACTCGCCTGGACCTGGTACACTCTGGTCGGTTCCGTCACCGCGTTCGCTGTCGGCTGGATGTCGGCCCTGGTCAATCGACCCGCTGTTCCCCCGGGCGGCAGGAGCTGATGATGCACTTCGAAATGATCGATTGGGCGCTTCTTGGAGGATACTTCGCCGTGACCGTTACGATCGGCCTGTATTACTCCCGAAGAGCGGGGAGCAGCACATCGGAATTCTTCCTTTCGGGAAGGAATCTGCCGTGGTGGCTCGCCGGTACGTCCATGGTCGCGACCACATTCGCCGCTGACACGCCGCTTGCGGTGACCGAGCTCGTTGCATCGGATGGTATTGCCGGAAACTGGCTCTGGTGGAACATGGCATTCGGTGGAATGTTCACCGTGTTTTTCTTTGCCCGTCTATGGCGCCGCGCCGGCGTGATGACCGATGTAGAGTTCATCGAGATCAGGTATTCCGGGAAACCGGCCGCCTTTCTACGGGGATTCCGGGCTCTGTATCTCGGCGTGTTCCTGAACTGCGTCATCATGGGATGGGTGAACCTGGCGATTGCCAGCATCCTGCAGGGGTTGTTCGGCATCCCTGCCGAAACCGTCCTGTGGTACGTCGCCATCGCGATGATCATTACCGCCGTTTACTCGGCTGCATCGGGGCTCTGGGGGGTGGCTGTCACGGATGTCTTCCAGTTTGTGATCGCTATGGCAGGGACCGTTGCGCTGACGATTGTTCTCCTCGATCTCCCGGAGGTAGGTGGCATCGCCGGGCTCCGTGACCGTCTCCCGGAAGCGACATTCCGCCTCCTCCCGGTCATCGGAGACGATCTGGGTCCGGCAAACGCGTTCGCCATCACGGTATCGGCGTTCCTCGCTTATATCGTGATTCAGTGGTGGGCTTCATGGTACCCTGGTTCAGAACCGGGCGGCGGAGGCTATGTTGCTCAGCGGATGATGTCGGCGAAAGATGAGCGGCATTCCCTGTTCGCCACTCTCTGGTTCACGGTCGCTCACTACTGCCTCCGTCCCTGGCCGTGGATCATCGCGGCACTGGCGACACTTGTCCTCTATCCGGATCTCCCGGAAGCGGAGAAGAAACTCGGATATGTGTATGCCATGCGCGATCATCTCCCGCCCGGGCTGCTTGGTCTTCTGGTTGCCGCGTTTCTGGCCGCGTACATGTCCACCATCGCCACCCATCTGAACTGGGGAACATCGTATGTCGTGAACGACTTCTACCGGCGTTTCGTCAGAAGATCGGAGGGCGAACGGCACTATGTTCTTGTCTCACGCATCGCGACGGCGGTCGTCATGGGCATCTCATTGCTCGTCACCGCGCATATGGAGACCATCTCGGGGGCGTGGGCATTCATCATCGAGGCGGGGGCGGGACTCGGGCTCGTTCTGATTCTGCGATGGTACTGGTGGCGGGTGAACGCGTGGTCGGAGATCGCTGCGATGATTGCCCCCTTCATCGCATATGGGTTTGTGCGCTTCGCGACTGAAATACGGTTTCCGGAATCCCTCTTCGTCATCGTCGGGTTCACGACGGTCGTGTGGCTTGCCGTAACATTGGCAACCCGGCCGACCGACGAAAAGACACTGGTTGCGTTTTACGAGCGGATCCATCCCGGCGGGTTCTGGAAGCGGATTGCGAACAAGGTTCCCGAGGTGCAGGGAGATACGGGGCTTACGGGGCTGTTCTTCAACTGGGCCGCCGGTGTCGTTCTGGTCTACACAACGCTGTTCGGTACAGGGAGGCTGATCTTCGGTGCACCTCTCGAGGCGGCCGGCTTCTATGCCGTGGCGCTCGGGGCAGGGTATATCATTTATCGTGACCTGAGCAAACGCGGATGGGGCGTGGTTGGCGAGTAGCGCCGCCCATTTCAGACTTCAGATGCTTTTCGGATTTCGGTATTCGGACTTCGGATTTGCTTCCCGTTGGTCCCCAACAATTCTTCCTCCTCTCCCTATACCTTCTCCACCCTCACAAAGCTGGTTGACCCCTTGGCAAACAGCGGCTGGCCGGCCAGCACAACCACATAGTCCCCTTCTTTCAGCAACCCGAGCTGGATCATCCGGTCGCGCACTTTTCCGACTGCCATGTCAGAGTTCTCGTCGCTCATGTCAACAAGAATCGAGCGGACTCCCCAGATCAGCTTCAGCCTCCTCACCACTTTGGCGCGGTCCGTAACAGCGATGATCGGTATTAGAGGGCGGTAGCGGGAGACAATCCTGGCGTTGTTACCGGAGTGTGTGATGGTGACGATCGCTGCAGCTCCCATCTGCTCAGCAAGGACACATGCGGCGCGGCCGAGTGCATCCCTGCGGTTCTCCACCTCTCCTGTTCGTCTGTCGAGCATCCGGTGTGCCGGCGCCGGCTCCGCCTCGACCCGCCTGATGATCCTGTTCATCATCTTCACAGCCTCGAGCGGATATTTGCCTACCGATGTTTCACCGCTGAGCATGACAGCATCCCCTCCATCCAGCACCGCGTTCGCGACATCACTTGCCTCGGCCCTGGTCGGTGATGGACTATGAATCATCGACTCGAGCATCTGCGTCGCGATGACCACCGGTTTCCCCGCATCATTGCATTTCCTGATGATCTTTTTCTGGACGACCGGCACCTCTTCAGGAGAAAGCTCCACACCGAGATCTCCCCGGGCGATCATCACTCCGTCCGCCTCGGCGATGATCTCATCGCAGTTGACTACCGCTTCCGGTTTTTCGATCTTCGCGATGACCGGAAGATACCGGCCCGATGGAATACGTTCAATGATCGCATTGCGGAGTTCCTTTATGTCATTTGCCGTACGGACAAATGAAAGGGCCACATAGTCTACCTTTTCCTCGATGCCGAATGCCAGATCCTCGAGGTCTTTGCTCGTCAGGGATGGCACGCTGACCGTCACACCCGGGAGATTCATTCCCTTGTTTGAGGTCAGGACCCCGCCGTTGATAATTTCACAGCGAACATCCGGCGAATGAACAGCGGTCACTTTGAGAAGAATCCGGCCATCGTCCAGCAGAACATGATCCCCCTCCTTTACGTCATCCGCCAGTCTCTCGTAGGTTGTCGGGAGAACGCCCTCTGCCTCCTGTTCGGTCCCACACCGCAGTGTTA
>JAOUDE010000364.1 GCA_029859455.1 Ignavibacteria bacterium
CCTGAAACAAACAACGCTCACCTCACTGGAGGAGCAGCTCGATCCCCAGCGGTTCGTCAGGATTCACCGCTCTTTCATCCTGAACATCGATCGTCTCGCAAAGGTGGAGCTCTACGCAAAGGACAGCCGGGTCGCGATCCTGACAGATGGGACCCGCCTTCAGGTGAGTCGATCCGGTTATTCAAAACTGAGGGACCTGCTTTGAAACCATACCCGGCTGTTTGTTCCTTCAGGCTTCCGGAGTTTCGTCGACCGCGGGACTAAAGACAGGCAGAGAACGGGCCAAAGCGGCCCGTTCCCGCCGATGTCGTGTCAGTTCTTCTCCTGGAACAGATGAATGTCCCGCTGCGGGAAGGGGATCGAAATCCCTGCAGCGTCGAAGGAATCCTTTATCTTCTCGGTGATGTCAAAGTACACCGGCCAGTAATCCGCGGTGCTCACCCAGGGTCTGGCCGCAATATTGACACTGCTCTCCCCCAGTTCGACAACACCGATGGTCGGGGCAGGATCTTTCAGGATGCGGCTCTCCCCGTCGAAGACTTTCTCGATGACCTGCTTTGCATTCTGGATATTGTCGCCATACCCGATCCCGAAAACGAAATCGATCCGTCGCTGTTCCCTCGCGGAGTAGTTTGTAATGGTGTCACTCATAACTCTTCCATTCGGGATAATCACTTCCTTGTTGTCCGGAGTTTTCATTTTCGTCGTAAAAATCTGAATCTCTTCAATCACCCCGCTGACACCGGCCGCTTCAATGAAATGGCCGACTCTGAATGGCCGAAACACGATGATCAGGACACCTGCTGCAAAGTTGGCAAGAGCGCCCTGCAGCGCAAGGCCAATGGCAAGGCCGGCGGCACCAATGACGGCAACAAATGAAGTGGTCTCAACGCCAAGCTGTGAGAGGGCGGCAAGGATAGCGAACGTCAGTAATGCCATGTAGACAAAACTGCCTGCGAAGGAGACAAGCATCGGGTCGATTTCCCGTTTGGCGAGGACCCGTTTTATGATATTGCTGAGCCATCGGGCAATCCATCGTCCGAAAACAATGATGACAATTGCGATGATAACCCGGAGGCCAAAGACGGCGACGAGGTCGCTAGCGGTTTGCGTAAGCTGGTCAATCATGGCACAAATCTCCTTGTTGAGATGGGGTGGACCGGAGATTCCGGTCAGGTTGGGTCAGACCACGGTAGCGGACCTGAACAAAAGCGAGTGTCGTGAAGAGACATAAGAAACGAATTCCTGCACTTTCAGGCAACGCTGACGTGGAACCTCAGCCGGAGCCGGTTTGTTTATTTAGTGCGGCATGTTTCTTGCTTATACGATGGTACATTCCGGAACCGGGACAGAGCCCTTGCACCACAGTGAAGGTACCCTGACATCATGCACCGTTCTTGCGCCATAACTCTCGTCATCTTTACTTGCGCGACCCTTTTCTGTCCAGGTGCATCCTCTCAGAATTGTGGAGGAACGAGCGTAGGGTTTTTACCGATCAATGATCTTGGTCAGGGATTCTATCGGGGGGTACAGGGGGGGCTCTACCCGGAGGGAATGAATAGGATTCCTGATGAGCATCTGCTCGCAGGTATCTCCCTTGCACACCAGATCGGGCCCGTTGACCTGTCCGGAAATCCTGATCCGGTATCCGGGAAACTGGTGCTTTTGTCGATTGGGATGTCCAACAGCTGGCAGGAATTTTCTGTTTTCAAGGATATGGTTGAGTCTTACCCGGATCGCAGCAGCTCGCTCGTTGTCGTCAATGGAGCCCAGCCCGGAAACGATATCAACACAATTCTTGATCCGGAAAGCGGCTATTGGCCGAATGTGATCGATAGCCTGGGAGCCGCCGGGGTGACATCCTCACAGGTTCAGGCAATCTGGTTCAAACAGGCGGAGGCATTTTCAGGCATCAGTGGAAACGATACTTCATTTCATGGGTATACCGGGGAATTGAGGGAAAAATTCCGGGATGCGATGAACATGATCCGGACACAGTTTCCGAATGCCAGGGTCTGTTACCTTGCGAGCCGGATCTATGGCGGGTACGCGAGTATTCAACTGAGCCCTGAACCGTTCGCGTACTTTACAGGATGGGCGGTCAAACAACTAATTGAAGATCAGATCCATGGAAGCCCCACCCTCCGGTACCAGGGGGACGATCCTGTCGCACCATGGCTCGCGTGGGGAACATATCTCTGGGCCGATGGGATGATTCCCCGGGGTGACGGACTGATCTGGGAATGCAGTGACTTTCAGCGCGACGGAACCCATCCATCGGAGAGCGGGGAAATCAAGGTTGCGTCCGGGCTTCTCGATTTCTTTTCAACCGACGAAACCGCTGTCCCGTGGTTTCTGGAAGGTACGGCAACGTCGGTTGCCGCAAACGAGGAAATGCCGCGCAACTTCGAGGTTGCAGTCTATCCCAATCCGTTTAACCCGGAAGCACGTATTCGTTTTGAGCTCGCGTCCGCAGGCCATGTCCGCCTCGTTGTTCTGGATGTGACGGGTCAGACCGTACGCGAGATCATGAACGCGGACCTCCCGGGGGGGACCCACGAGGGAGTATTCCATGCAGGAGAACTTGGAAGTGGTGTCTATTTCTATCAACTGCATGCGGGGGGGCGTGTTGTGAACGGGAAGATGGTTCTGGTCAGGTAGTTCAGTCAGAGGGAGAAAGCAGAAGGCCGCTTCCGGGTGTGAAACCGGAAGCGGCCTTCGTGCGTTGTGGCGTGTTGTTACTTGGTGAAAAGCATCTTCTGGGTCATG
>JAOUDE010000051.1 GCA_029859455.1 Ignavibacteria bacterium
TGCGGCAGGCACTCACGAAGGCCTCAGAGATGCTCGCTGTTGTCGGTCTGACCAGTCGTCACGACCACAAGCCTCCCCAGCTCTCCGGTGGTGAGCAGCAGCGCGTCGCCGTTGCCCGTGCGCTGATTAACGAGCCTCTGGTGGTTCTTGCAGACGAGCCAACAGGGAACCTCGATACTGCGAATGCCGGGGCTGTCCACGATCTGATTGCGAAGCTGAGCAGGGAACAGGAGCAGACATTCGTGATCGTGACACATAATGAGAAACTGGCGAAACAGGCTGACAGGGTGGTGCGGATCGTGGATGGCGTGGTTGGCACATGAGCCGCGGCATCTGGCTCATTCCTTCCGTATCAGATATCTTTCCGTATATGTGGACAATATCGCCTCGAGGCAGTGAGGCCATGATTTCCAATCTCCTGGGATTCTGTCCATTTTTTTCTTGACATTCAATCGGATTTCGCTATTTTTGTCATCGACCTTTTACGACAGTTTCTCCCCTGACTGTTGTAAGAATCAAGGTCAAGCCCGGCGTTCCCCCCAACGCTGGGCTTTTGTTTTCGGTCCACCTTAGGAGGATAGAATGGCGAGAGCGATCAGAAAAAGTTCATCACGCAAGAAGAGACTAGCCGAACAGTCGTTTCCCCTTGTGAGGGAGAATTTCGTGATTATCGGCCTGGGACTCGTCGTGATTCTGGCGGGTTATCTTGCCCTGCTTGAGGGGTCGGTCGAAGGATTCCTTCCGCTCGTTGTCGCTCCGATCCTGCTTGTTCTGGGATATTGTGTCATTATCCCTCTTGGGATTCTCTACCGCAAGAATGAAGAGAACGGATAGTCAGCGTTCTGCCGGACAACTTCCACGGAAGCATTCCGGGCCCTCACATCCCTGTCACCGGCCGGACTCAGAGAGCGAAGGTCGTACCAGTGAGCGGTAACTGATCCCGGAAGCCCCGGTCTGCCCCTGGTCGGAATTCCTTCTTCAGAACCGGAGAGCGTTTGCCCCGCGGGTTCCCCGTTCGTGTTGCGGTTCCGTGAGGACTTCCGTATATTCTTCGTCGTCCGCGTCTCCCGGCGTGGGTTCGAATGGGCGTGTAGCTCAGGGGTAGAGCATCTGCCTTTTAAGCAGAGGGTCGTAGGTTCGAGCCCTACCACGCTCACAGAGCATTGGTTCCGGGAACCTGTGAGGCCGGAAGATCATGACACCATGCGGAAGTGGCGAAATTGGCAGACGCACCATCTTGAGGGGGTGGCGCCCACAAGGCATGCGGGTTCAAGTCCCGCCTTCCGCACAAACTTCCACGAAGCCCACGCCGATCGTCTTTTCGACGACTCCTGTTCTCATTTCATCGATGTACGGTTAGCCACAACGGCTTGTTCAATCACACGATCGCGAACGCACGACACTCAGTTAGGAGGATTCATGCAACCCTGGCAGGATAAAAGCCTCGACGAGACCAGAGAAAAATTCAGAAAATTTTCGCAGGAACAGCTTGCGGGAGAGGGAGATGCATGGAGGCAAAGGGACCGAGACCGGGAATTCTCGGCAGAGCGGTGGCTGAAGTGTTGTGAGATGGGGGTCCTCGGCATGTCGATGAAGAAGGAATATGGCGGGCTCGGAATGCCGTATGGTCATACCATAGCGGCGATCGAAGGAATGGGTGAAGCGTGTCATGACACCGGGTTTTTCTTCGCCATGAGCTCTCAGATCAGCGGGATACAGCTGGCACTTCAGACCAGCGGAACGGAGGATCTGAAAAAGAAATGGCTGCCTGACCTGATCTCCGGAAAGCATTTTGCATGCCTTGGATTTACTGAGGATACCGCAGGAAGCGATGTGTTTTCGACCCAGACCGAAGCGAAACCGGTCGAGGGAGGATTCGTCATCAACGGGCAGAAGTCGTTTACCACAAATTCGCTTGATTCAACCTGCTGTCTTGTCTTCGCGCGAACAGCCAACAATCGTTCTCCGTTCGATTTTACGGCGTTCATGGTGGACATGAGCTGGGACGGCGTTTCTCACGGGCAGGCCTTCGAGAAGGCAACTCTCCGCACATGTTCTATGGGCCGGGTCGATTTCAAGGATGTGTTTGTTCCGAAGGACCATATTATCGGTAGTGTTGGATCCGGTCTGAATGTCCTGAAGTATTCGATCGGATGGGAACGGGTGATGCTGATGGGGATTATCCTGGGACCGATGGGACGGGTTCTGGAGGAGACGATTGAGCGGGTTAAGACCCGTGAACAATTCGGAAAACCGATCGGTAAATACCAGCAGATGTCATCCAAGGTGGCAGAGATGATCATGCGGCGAAGAGTGTCACGGACGATGGTCTATGATCTGTGCGGTCAGCTGACCGCCGCGAACGGAGCGATCGGCAACTATCTTCAGGATGTTGCCATCGCCAAACTGTACGTCACGGAGAACTGGATTCAGTTCATGCTGGATGCCACCCAGATCTGGGGTGGAAGGGGAGTCTGCCACGACTGGTCAATTCAGCAGGATATGAGGGATGCCCTTTCCAGCACGATTTGGGCAGGAACATCAGAAACCCTGCGGAATACCATCGCCAAAATCGTTGGTGTTGGCTGATTCGGACGCCGGGCTGGTTCCTTCGAAATGTCGATGTCGGGGCTTGACTTCCTGCCCGTTTCGGGGTATATTTTGAGCGACTTGGTATGTTAAGAAAACCCGTATTTCTCATTATTGCCCTGATGGCTCTCAGCAGCCTGTCATTTGCGCTGGAGCCTCTTAAAGAGGGCAGCCTCTCGGCAGAGAGTAATGGCAACTCGATCGTCATCCGATGGATGTCGGAGGACGAATCGAGAGTCACATCGTTTGAGATCGAGCGGAAAGCCGGACTCACGAGCCAGTTCTTCCTTCTCGCGGCGGTGGCACCACTTGGAAACAACTCCTCCTATGAATACGTCGACGACACGGCATTCCGTGTCGGTGCCGAATCAATCTATGCCTACAGGATCAGGGCGGTATTCGAGGATGGTTCCTCAGCCTATTCCGGTGAGGTGACGGTGATTCACGCTGTGAGCAGTGTGCGTCGCACCTGGGGGAGTATCAAGGCGATGTTCCGTTAATCAGGTATGATCCTGGCTGGTCTTTCAGAAGCGATGCTTGCCGTGTCGCTTTTTTTTGTTTCAATGACTCCAACCGCGTGCACAATCGCCTGATTCTTGCTTCCATCTCTCCGAGGCGCCTGCGCCTGTTGAATCAGATAGGACTCTACCCGGAAGTTATCCCGAGTTCGATCGACGAGGCGTTCGACCCGTCGCTCAGTCCGCTGGAAAATGCCAGAGTGCTTTCAAGAGCAAAGGCGGATTCCGTCGCTTCCGTCCACAGGGATTCGGTGGTGATTGGTGCGGATACGGTCGTTGTGCTGGACGACCAGCTTCTCGGCAAACCGACCAGTCCTGACGATGCCATCCGGATGCTCAGGCTCCTCAGCGGCAGGACACATACGGTCATCACGGCATTTTCGCTCGTGCGGGCCGGAGAAGAAGGTGTTTGTGAGGCCGAGGAGACCGATGTTACATTCCGTACACTTCCCGATGGTGAGATCAGGCGCTACGTGGCAGGCGGGTCTCCCATGGACAAGGCGGGTGCCTACGGGATTCAGGACGATTATGGGGCTGTCTTCGTGTCCCGGATTGAGGGATGCTATTACAACGTCGTGGGGCTTCCGTTGTCAAGATTTTGGTCTGCGTACCGGAAGCTCCCGGAATATTTGAACGAAGTTGAGAGGAATCCTCAGTGAACAAACGAATCAGAGTGCTGGTCGCAAAGGTCGGGCTGGACGGACACGACAGGGGCGCTAAAGTGGTTGCGGCGGCGTTGCGTGATGCCGGAATGGAAGTGATCTACAGTGGCCTCCGGAAGACCCCCGAGATGGTGGTCGAGGCGGCGATTCAGGAAGATGTGAATGCGATCGGCATCAGTATCCTGAGTGGTGCACATATGACGATCTTTCCGCGGATGCTGGCGCTGATGAAGGAGAAAGGACTGAATGATGTCCTCCTCTTCGGCGGAGGAATCATCCCGGACAAGGATATTGAAGAGCTGAAGAAAATCGGGGTGGGAGAACTGTTCACCCCCGGAGCTTCCACTCAGGTCATCGTTGAGTATCTTCGAAACAATTCCGACAACCGGAACTGAGCTGACTTCTATTCCCGCCTCGTGACCTTGATCGCCTGAGGGCCCTTTCCGGTTTCCTCAATTTCGAATTCAACAGGCTCCCCCTGCTTGAGGGTTCTGTACCCTTCGCCCACGATGGAATTGTAGTGAACGAAGAGATCTCCTCCATCCTCTTTGGTAATGAATCCGAACCCCTTCGCGTTATTGAACCACTTCACTGTACCTTTCATAGCCAGGTACCTTTCGGGCTGTCTTCAATGGGCGTGGTATCACATCGCTTGCGGGCATTGTAAGAAAGCCTGAATCAAAACGCAAGAATCGCGAGGCTACGATTCCTTCTCCGCTTTGAGGCCTGTATACCGCGGTGATTCTGTATCTTCCGGTTCTTCGACAGGGAGATGCGTCGGCTCGAGGATTCTGATCCCTGCAGGATCGAAGGGGAACAGATCGTCCGGCGTGAAGAGCATATGGAAGTCCTTTGCTGAGAAGAAAGGACTGAATTTCTCAGAGAACTCGTCCAGTCTCCGCAGATAGTAGGGGATATTCTCATCACGGAAATGCGGGTCCCAGTCCGCCATCGCCCTGGCATGACGGAATCCCTTCGGGGTCGGGTCCTCTCCGCTCATGTAGTACACGATCCGTGTTCCCTTTCGGAAGGACCGGTCGATGCGCAGGCCGACTTCATAGGCCGCCGATCTGGACCTCGTCCCCGCGTCAACCGCTGCAAGGTATTCCTCGATCGATTCTCCAAGCTTTTCCACCCTTGTGAACTCCCTGATATCCATCCTCCGTCCCTGAATCTCTTCACGTGTTTCCATGTAGGCCCGGTGCAGTTCCTGAATATCCTGATTCAGGAGTGCAAGGACACAGCGTTTGATATAGGCACGTCCGAACCGCTCAATGCTCCGCGATGTGAATGAGGAGCCTTTCAGCGTCAGGTTTCCCTCGTAGTCCAGGAGGGCATAGTTCTTCATTTTGTAGCTCATCATAGTGCGATACCGGCCGTCCAGAGCAACCGAGATCCCCTCCGGCATGTGATCCGAGATTGTCCTGACAAATTCCTCTTCGGACGCCTCACCACGGACAGCTTTGGGGGGGACGAAGAAGATACCGTCGGTGTCGACTTCGATAATGATGGATCCTGTTTTCCGAATAAAATCGATCATCAATCGGAGAAGTTTCTGGCCCTCCGTGGTGACAACATCAGCCTTCGCGTAATCATTGAAAAGCCCTCGGGCGTAGCCGAGATATCCGTAGAACGAGTTGATCAGGATCTTCATCGAACTCTGGAACGCGTCGATCCGCGACCTGGCGCCGGGATCGGCTTCGCGTTTCATCTCCTGCTTGGCGCTCAACCGCTGCGAGGTCAGTTCCTGCAGGAGCAACTTGAAAATGCCGAGATGATCACCCGCGGGTGTCACGGACCGATGAATCATGATGGATGGGTAGAGGGACTCGATATCCGCGTGGAGGACCGGTCCGAGGACTCCAACCGTGAAGATATCTGTGTACCCTCCCGTGGTCTGCAATCCTGTGGAAGGCCGCGGGATGGAGTATCTCCTCCTGAGATACTCGCGCAGCAGCATATTCTCGATCTTGATGGCTGATCCCGACCGCAGGACCCCTGAAAGGGTCATCGGGAGCATTTGTGTCAGGTAGAAGTGCGTTCCTCCCAGATGGCCGCTGAGGGCCCTGGTTTCCCTCACGTCATCCATTGCGTAGAGGCGGAGCGGTTCCCGGTCGTGATCCCAGTGCCAGGAGATCCTCTCGGGCCTGACGTACGTTCGTTCCGGCGAGGCGAAGCCGAAGTACCGGGCTGCATACTTCAGGCCGTATCGTTCCATTCTGTTTTTCGACTGGTCATAGGAACGAACAAGCTGATAGGTATCAATGACATGTCGTCCGGCGACTTCGGTGACCGGTCCCTGAGTTCCGATGCCTGATGGCCGGCCGCGCTGGAATGCCGCCGTGGGGGAGGATCCATCTCTTCCGATCGTGAGCGGAATTCCATGATGTTCACAACGTTTCAAAATGTACGGGAGGTCGAACTCGTAGATATTGTGACCTTCCAGGACATCAGGGTCGCGCTCCCTGATGATGCTGATCAATTCGTGCAACATCTCCGCTTCTGTGAGTTCCGTGCCGTCAATCAGATGCTCCCATCCCCCGGAGTCAGAGAGCGAAATAAGGATGATCCGGTCCCCCGATCGGGCAGCCCGGCTGAAGGAGTTCGGCACAGAGGTGTACGTTTCGATATCCAGCTGAAGCCGGGTAAGATCTTCGAACCGCATCCCCTTGAAGAGCGTGCGGCCTGATTGAAGCAGGTACTGATTCAGCGGGTCGGTAAGAAGCCGTATCGATTCGAGCGAAGAATAATGTTCAATCTTCGTCAGGGTTTTGCGGTTGTGGGCTTGGAGAAGGTGGCGGACAGCTTCCCACAGCGGCGGCCATCCTTCGAACGCGCAGACGAACCGGTAAAAGCCGTTTCCTTCAAGCTCCTTGATCCAGTGACGCTGAACGAACCCTTCCAGCAGGGTACGATCGGAAAGGAAGAAGAAGGGAAAGAAGGGATCGTCTTTCCGAACCAGACGCCCGTTTTCCCTGATGAAGAGGCGCACGGTCTGATCGTCATTCTGCTGTAACCCGACGATCTGTTCATCAGGGTTATGTCCATACAGCAGTGGATTCATCGGACGCTACTTCTTTCCGGCGGCACGCTCCATGAATGGGGTGAGAAGGTCGATCGGTACCGGGAAGATCGTTGTTGAATTCTTGTCCGAGGCCACCTCCGTCAGCGTCTGCAGGTATCGGAGCTGAATAGCGGCCGGATGCTTTTCGATGATCTGGGCAGCTTCCGCGAGACGCTGGGAAGCCTGGAACTCTCCCTCTGCGTGGATCACCTTGGCGCGACGTTCCCGTTCCGCTTCCGCCTGGCGTGCCATCGCCCTCTGCATCTCCACCGGGAGGTCGATATGCTTCACCTCGACGTTGGAGACCTTGATCCCCCACGGCTCTGTCTGAGCATCGATAATCTGTTGTAAGGAATGGTTGATCTTCTCCCGCTCCGCAAGCAGCTCGTCCAGTTCCGACTGCCCGAGGATGCTCCGAAGGGTGGTCTGAGAAAGCTGTGACGTGGCAAAAAGAAAATTCTCCACATCCACGATTGCCTTGTCAGGATGGAGCACCCGGAAATAGACAACCGCATTGACCTTGATCGATACGTTGTCTTTTGTGATGATATCCTGAGGGGGGACATCCATCACCACCGTCCGCAGGCTCACCTTCACCATCTTGTCGATCAATGGAATGAGCAGGATCAGGCCGGGACCCTTCACGCCGATCAGTCGCCCGAGGCGAAAGATCACACCCCGTTCATACTCCCGCAGAATGCGGACAGCATTGGCGAGAAGAACGACGACAAAGATAACGAGAATAACAAAAGCGGTGCTGAACACAGGCATAGGTTCCTCCTTCATTGCCGTGACGGGGAAAACCGGCCGGCCGGGTACTCGCGGCCGGCGGTGTGGAGCTACTCAGAGGGACGGACAGTCAACCTCAGATTCTGAATCTCTACGACGGTGACACGGGATCCTTTCTTGATGGTCGGGCCCGTGCTCACGGCATTCCAGACCTCGCCGTGAACCATGACCTTCCCATCCGGATTCAGTATTGCGACAACAATTCCCGTCTCTCCGACAAGTCCTTCAGAACCGGTCGTCGGCTTTCTCATCTGGGCCTTCATACCCATGCCGATGGCGAACACAAAGAATGCGGCAGTACAGAGGACGGATGGCACAATCACACTCCATGAGATGGAGACGATTTCCAGCGGAGAATCGGTGTCGATGAGCATCACAGAGCCGAGGAAGAGTGATGCGAGGCCTCCGATCGAGAGTAGGCCATAGCTGGTGATCTTGATCTCAAGGATGAACAGAATAATACCGACGATGATCAGGGCGAGTCCCGCATAGCTGACCGGGAGCGTGTTTAACGAATAGAATGCCAGGATAAGGCTGATCACACCCACCACGCCGGGAAAAATGGCGCCCGGATTGTATAGTTCGAACATCAGCCCGTACATCCCGAGGAGAAGAAAGATGTAGGCGATATTTGGGTTGCTGAGAAGATCAAGGAATTCGTACTTGAAACTCATCTCAATCGTGACCACTTCGGCCCCCCGTGTCGTGAGGACTCGTTCTGATCCATCCACCATTGTGCGCACACCATCGAGTGAATCAAGAAGGGCATTGATGGAGGGGGCGATGAAATCGATGACGTTCAGATCGAGCGCTTCCGTTTCGGTAATCGAAATACTTTTCCGGACCGCATCCTCCGCCCACTCGATGTTCCTGCTCCTTTTTTCACTGATCGTCCGGATAAAGGCAGCCGCATCATTGGTTGCCTTCTCATTCATGATCGAATCAGGCTGATCTCCCTGCATGCCGACCGGGTGTGCGGCTCCGATGTTGGTTCCGGGGGCCATTGCGGCAATATGGGCGGCGCGAGTAATAAAGGCGCCGGCGGAAGCGCTCTGTGCGCCTGCAGGGGAGACATAGACAATCACGGGGAGGGGGGCTGTGAGCAGGTCTGTGACAATATCCCGCGTCGAGTCGAGAAGACCGCCCGGTGTATTGAGGCGAAGCACGAGACATTCACCCGATGCTTCTCCTGCCATCAGGATTGCTTCATGAATATATGCGGCGGAAGCCGGGTTGATGCTTCCATCAATTGTTGCTACATATGCCTTGCCCGCGGCAGCGGCGGCAGAATTCAGGCAGCAAAGGAGGGCTATTGTGGCGAGCAGGGACTTCATCGTGAGATCCATTGAGTGGTTAGAAAGATCTGGCGGAGAGGGTGGGATTCGAACCCACGTGGCGCTTTTGACGCCTACACGCTTTCCAGGCGTGCCGGTTAAACCACTCCCGCACCTCTCCAGGATTACCTCGATGTGTCAGACTCGCGGACAGTCCTCTTGAACCGGGTTCCATGCGTTCGGATGAGGTGTTCAGGGAAAGAGGATCAGATCAGGAATTCTGAAGCGAATCCGGAAAAAAATACAAATAAGGGCGCGGAAAAGCAATGTTGTTCAATGGTGCAGAGTGACGATGAATGACGAATGAAACTCAGGGAAGGGTCATTTTGTGGGTGATTTCACCCTAATTGATCGGGTACAGACCTCCATGTTCTCAATGATGAATGAGCGAAGCGTCGCAAATTCAGTGTACGTGGAGATACAGTATTTTCCAAGCACATCGATCTGATCGGCCTGACTGAAGTCACTCATCGTGACTTCTCCACTTCCCGCCAGATTCTGGATCTCTTCGATCTTGGAAAGCACAAACGAATGAAATCTCGGGTCAATTGAGTCAAGGATGTTGAAATACGACTGGTCCATAGATCCCCCGGTTGTTTGAACGATACCACCCCGCCGGAATGGCCCGGCAGGATGGCTTCGCATCGATGTATGTTCGGTTCTTGAATTGATGGTCCCTGGAAGGGACCGGGAAATGACGGGGAGTTGCGGGGGAGCAACGGGTACAATGTAGAGCTTTCGATCCGCGGGCGGTGTTCCTCAGGTCATGTGAATGGCAATTTGTTCGATGATCCCATTTTACCCGTTTGAGATCCTACCTTACCAGCAACATTCTCCTGGATTCGACAAAACCGCCTGCCTCAATGGTATATACGTACAGTCCGCTCGAAACCTGTCGCCCTCCACTGTCCGTTCCATGCCAGAGAACAGACCGGCTCCCGGCGCTCTGAAGTTCGTCAACCAGTGTCTCCACCACCTCGCCAAGCAGGTTGAATACGGTTATCGTCACCCATGTCTCTTCCCGTATCGTGTACCTGATTGTGGTAGAAGGATTGAACGGGTTCGGGTAGCTCTGGGCCACGGACGTTTGCGGCTGTCTGTCTACAGCCGGGGAACCTGGAACGACGGAACCTGTTTTTTCAAAGGAAAAGAGCGCGGTCGTCAACACGGAATCAGGAAACGATCGGACCGTCAGAACAAGGAGGTAGTTTCCTGCTGGTCCGTGGGACGGTATCCCGAGCGGACGAACCTTCAGAATGGAATCTCCGGCTTCAAGAAGGAATCGCTTCGGCCTGATCATCACTCTCGGTGAGAGTGAGTCGGGGCGTTCGAGAGACAGCGAGAGATCAGCCTCCAATGTCCCGGGACCCGGGTTGGTCAGGATCATGATGACGTCCACCGTATCTCCTTCCGCGGGGACAGGGAGGAATTGATCAGGGATGTACACGAGAGCGGACGGAACTGTGTCTGAGATTTCAAGTATCACAGGGATCGTGATCAGAGGGTTGATGGGATCGTTCGACCCAACCAGGATGTGGCAAACATGAACGCCCTCGCCGAGATCATGCCCGTCCAGTGTCACCGACACGTGGCTCGATTCAGCCGGTGCTGTTGTTCCGCTCGTATCGCCGGTCAGAATCCATCCGCATTTTCGACTCTCCGTCATGATCGACCAGATCAGATCAGCATTTCCGCTGTTGTGAAGTGTAAGCGTATCGATGAGGACGTCGCCGGTCCGGAGGGAGTGACTGAAGGAGTCCGGGACGACATTGATGGAGGGAGCTGTTCCTGTCGACTGATTTGATCCAAGGGTCGCCGGAGAGCCCAGGTCCCCCTGTGAACCGCCGTAAGCAGGTTCGCGAAGGAGAGCGGTTGCCCAGTGATCGCCACTGTTGTTGTCGAGGCTGAAATCAGACAACGCAAGCGAGGCTCCCGTCGGATCGGGCCATGTTGCACCTGCATCATATACGATCGAATCAATGGTGATACCAGAGTTCCGGATGATGATTGCATCTTCGCCATTGCCAAGCGTAAATGTGCCCGATGACCCCCAGTCATACGACTGTCCGGATGCAATCCCGCCGTTTGTGGCTGAGTCGGTGTTCACCGTGAAAACGGCGAAGGCACCTGCCGGGATGACGAATGAACCCTGGACGGTGAATGCGTTGGACCCTCCGTCTGAGATTTCCCA
>JAOUDE010000365.1 GCA_029859455.1 Ignavibacteria bacterium
GTTCTGAATCAAAACACCGGGGTCCCGGTGAAAGGGTACGCTCAAGGCGCATCTCCTTCCACAGGGACCCGCGGATTTCTCACAGGAACAGCGCTACCGGAGATCGAACCGGTCGATTGGAGCGTCGCTGCATACTTTTCCCCGGAAAACCAGGGCTTCCGGGGAAGATCCCCTCCTGATTCTCACAAATTGGAACAGTGCGACAGCGGGGATGTGGCAGCGATGTCCCACTCCCGCCCGGCGGCTCAGAATTCGTTGAATTGAGGCAGAGAGAGGTCAGCGTTCGGTCGATTCGCCATGGCACGCGAATTGTTACAGTCAGGAGACAAGGACCGTTGTCGTACCCGGTCGGACCATCCATCTCTACCCGCACAGCATCAAACGTTCGTCCAGAGTTGAAGGAGGAAACCACCATGAATCGATTGCTTCTGACAGGAATGATGACCCTTGCAGTCACCGTTCTTCCCAATTCCGTCTTCACCCAAAGCGGGCAGGAGAGAATCATCTGGAGATTCGAGATGGACTCGGAGATTTCCGGTTCGGAGGTCTCTGTTGGACCGGACGGAACGATCTATACTTCCGATGCCACAAAACTCTACGCCATCAATCCCAACGGCACGGTCAAATGGACCAGGCCGGGACTCGTGGGAACTCTTGCTGCGACCACATCGATCGACTTTCTCGATGACGGGACGATCGTCACAGGCTCGGACAGTTCGATTGTCGCTCTCAACCCTGACGGATCCACCAGATGGACGTTCAGCTTTGATGCAAGCGACCTCAACTCTCATCTGCAGGTTGGACCCAGCGTTGGCCCTGACGGGAACATCTATGGTGTAACCGGAATCGGATCGACGGGAAGCGGACTCGGCGCTTTTTCCTTGACTCCTGACGGAGACCTGCGGTGGAATGACCATGGTAATCCACCCCTTGCGCCGATCAACTCGAGCACTGGTGGTCGTGTCTACTTCACAAGTGAGCGGATGATCTTCCCGTTTGACATTGTCAGCGGCGGCTCCAATCTGGTTTATGGCTATGACTTCTCCGGTCAGCAGACACTCTTCGTTGATTTCACCTGCACCGGAATCCCAAGAACGGCTCCTCTCGACCGTCTCCTGATTGCCAGTGCCTGCGGCATCGAGTCATGGGATCAGGACGGAAACTCCATGTTCTGGAGCGTCAACTTCGGCGCTGTGAATCTCGCACCTGCAATCGGTTCCGACGGAACGGCCTATGCAGCGGGGTGGTTCGGCAATGTCAACGCCATCAATCCCGACGGAACAATTGCCTGGACCTCTGCCACCGCCGGCGATGCGATCAGAATGCTTGCAGCCCGCCAGGACATCGGCCAGATGGTGTATTCGGGTGCCACGAATTTCGGCGTGCCCTCCTTTGTCTCAGGTGTCAGCACCGCGAACGGTGACCTCCTCTGGACGGTCGACATGACAACCATTGACGGTCACAACGAGCTTGTCTGGAGCCACCATGCCCCGACCTCCGATGATGGCTCGGTCGTCTATTTTTCGACACGGTTCACGAGTAACGGTGTACCGGGAGCACTGTATGCTGTCAGGGTTACCGAAGGTAATGTCTCCTGTTCCGACATCGATCTGTTCCAGGCGAAATGCCAGGGTGAGGGGACGCTGAGGTTCCGTGTCCTCCTGATGAACTCGACGGAATTCGAGGGAGAAGAGGTAGTCTTCGATGTCGACGGGGAAGAGTATGCAGCGACGCTCCAATCGAACGGTACTCACTCACGAGCTCAGCTTCAGGTTGACGGTCAGGGTCCGGGAGAGCATGTTGTTTCACTCGTCAGCCCTTCGGGCTGCTTCGAACCGGTGGTTGTTTCCTGCGGGCCCGCTGCACCCGCCAGGAGCGACTGGGCCTCCGATGATGACCGGTTCTGGACACTTCAAGCCGGGGGGAACGAATCGAGCTCCGATGCACCCATGGCGGTCTCTATCGGGGGTAACTATCCAAACCCCTTCAACCCTTCGACCACGATAGACTATACACTGACGCAGGATGCTTTTGTGCGGCTTGAGGTGTTCAATACGCTGGGGCAGCGGGTGGGGTTACTCCGTGAAGAACATCAGACCGAGGGACGCCACACCGTGGTTTTCGATGCAGACGGACTCCCGAGTGGAATCTACTTCTATCGCCTGCAGGCGGGCTCAGTCGTCGAGACGAGGACCATGTTGCTTCTGAAGTAGTCTCCGGTCGATTGGTCAGGAGATCATTCCGTACGACTGAAACTCAAAGCCCCCGACATCTCTGCCGGGGGCTTCGTCGTTCGCATCTGCGTCTTTCGCTGTCCTGCGATGGTCAGCTGAACTACCTGAGATCAAACCGGTCCAGGTTCATCACCTTTGACCAGGCCGCAACGAAATCCTTCACAAAGGTTTCCTGTGAGTCCTGGCATCCATAGACCTCAGCCAGAGCACGGAGCCGTGAATTGGATCCGAAGATCAGGTCGACACGGGTGCCGGTCCATCGGAGATCGCCGCTGGAACGATCTCGTCCCTCGAAAACATCGCCGGCATCCGACACTGCCTTCCATGTGGTACCCATGTCGAGCAGGTTCACAAAGAAGTCATTCGTGAGAGTTCCCGGCTTGTCGGTGAACACCCCGTGTCCCGACTGATCGTGGTTCGCCCCGAGAACACGGAGGCCCCCGATCAGCACCGTCATCTCCGGAGCGGTCAGCGTCAGCAGTTGCGCCTTATCAATCAGCA
>JAOUDE010000366.1 GCA_029859455.1 Ignavibacteria bacterium
ACACGATTGAGTCCGTAGCCGAAGTATCACTAATAAAACGAGCAACTCCATCTTGTCCCCGAAACCAATTAACCTCATAATCAACGACGGCAAAATTTAACCCAAGTCTCGTGGAGTCATAACCAAGAGGCGCTTCCAGAAACGTGTAGCCAACTGTTGGAGGAACAGCTGATGCCAGCCAGGTCCGCTGCCACAGGTCAGGCGAAATCGGTTGCACCACCGCGAGGTTTCGCCATTCGTTCACCGTGTCCGCCCAGATGCTCTTGGGCACAAGAACATCTTCCGGCCTTCCCGGGTTACGATTGCCCATACTGAGACCAGCGCCATAGGCAAAGTAGCAGCTGTCGAGGCTATCGTCGCCCTTGTTCAGGACTTGATAGCGAATCACAACGATATCGCTGCCCGGCGACTCACCCCACGAGTGGACATACTGCCGAATCTCAATTCCCATTGGTATCGATGGTCCGAACGGCCCAGAGTAAATTGCGTCGGCGCGTGTATCAGTATCCTTGTAAACACAAAACAAGTCCTCATCTGAACGAAATACGGGGGAATACTGTCTTCGATCGTTCGGATCAACGACATAAACCTCGATTCCGTTCACATACCTCAATGGCCAGTCGTTGAAATTCACCCCGGAGAGGTCAACTCCCGAGTCATCGTAGTCAAGACTGGAGAAGACAATGTAGTCAGGATCGTCCACATACCGCCAACCATTACCGCCAAACTCGGGATCCAAACCGGCGTTGATGTCCCCGACTCTTCCAGGAACCATGTGGTGAAAGCCCGTAGGGGATTGTCTAATGAATCCCGCATCTGATGCCAGGAACCGGCTTCCGCTCTTCGCAAGAAACAATGGGCCAGCAATACTTGGGTAGGGAATTAATCCGATTCTCCCCCTCGGCCAGTTTGCGACGACCGACCTTGAAAGGTGATCTCCCCACAGCATCCCGAAGTTCAGGACGGCAAACTCAAAGTTACTTCGTTGGGTTACTCGTTGAAATCGCTCGCCGAGAAGCTGGGCGTGCCCTGAGGAGTGGAATACGACTCCCAGAAGGAAGAGCAGAACAGCACCTTGCCGCAAGGTACTGATCTTACGGCGGGTCCTCCTCCTGATCTCCTTGACGACTGTCTCAGGTGAGGTGTTTCTCGGTTCCTTCATGGCGGGTGCTCCTTCTTGGATGCCCCTCAACTTCGCAAAACCACACCTTAATTTCTACCCCTAAACTGTCCAAGAAGGTCTGACACGGTACACCCTGCCTTCGGATCTCCAATCCAGCCCGGGACCATGCAGTCGAACGGTCCGTGTTCACGCGGCGTAATTCTCATGAAGCCGGCATCCGAGACGAGGCGTTGACCGTTCTTCTGGGCAAGGAACATGAACCCCCGGTACACATCGCTGGAAAGGTGATACGAGCCCCTTGGCCAGTGGGCCAGCATGGGAAGGTATTGGTTATTCTCAACACGGAGTTCTCCGTACAGCATGCCGTTGTTGTATATCACAAACTCGAAATTGCTGGCACGGCTAACTCGGTAGAACAATTCACCCAGATCTTGGGAACTAGTCGACGGGGAATACAACAGCCAAACGCCAACTACAAATCGTCTCATTGGCCGACCCAACACAACGGGGCGTACAAGGATTCCGATGGGGGCGCTGCCTGGACGTCAGCGCCCCTCTCAACAAGCTTCAACAATGAACTCCGCATGGCCCGCACATGTTGATGCAATTGCTGTCCTTTTCTCCTGTCCCTTGTGTGCAGTCCAAGTCACAATCGACACGACAAGGCTTGTTTACAACGCATATTTCCGATGGCAGACAGGTTGCCGAACAGGGCGCTAGTTCATCTGCCGCCGTTGTGAGTTGCACTCCTGCAAACAAGAGTGACAATACAGCAAGAGGAACCAGTGTGAATTTGATTCCGTTCATGACAGCCTCCTTTGTGATAAGTGATTGGTAGAGCCACCCCAGATCTGGGACGGCTTGCGATAGCTAGAGAGACATCTCCTTTTCGATTTGGAGTGAATCAATCACAGCGACATACTTCACTGAATCGATTATCCCAACCCAGTTGAAGCGAATGACCCCCTGAGGACCTACGAGGATGATCTGTGGAACCACATTCGCTTTCAGCCTGCTCCGACTCAATGAATCGGAACCTACCAGAACAAGAGACTCGATGTCGTGCCTTTCCCTGAAGATTTCTGTTCTTTCTTTGGCATGCACTGAAATGAAGAACGAATCAAAGCCTCCTCTCCTTGAACGGCTGACTATATCTTTCATGAATACCATACTCTGCTCACATGCCGGACACGTTGTCGAGACGAGGACAATGACACGTCCCTTTTCTACCACTGAGCGTGTCAAGTAAAACAAGGAATCTTCCACGGTTCGAAGAATTACAGAGGGAATAGTATCCCCAGCGGAAAGTGTGGACAGGGCGTCCGGATTGACCAATGAAGACAACTGCGTCTTCAGCGTTTGAATCACTCTGGAACGGTCTTTCACCATAACAGGCACCTCAAGTCTGAAACACCTGCCTGGCTCCTATTCCCTCCTCAAGGTCGAGGGGTCGAGGGGTCGAGGGGTCGAGGGGTCGAGGGGTCGAGGGGTCGAGGGGTCGAGGCTACCGGGAATATAATATGGCAATCTGCGAAAGTCAAGAGGATTCTGCGGACGCAGGTCGACATGCTTGCAGTTGCGGGACCAGATTTTTTGAGATGCAAGGCG
>JAOUDE010000052.1 GCA_029859455.1 Ignavibacteria bacterium
CGGGAGGTAACCGGAAACATGTTCCTGAAGAATTACTCGCTCGAAGAACCAGGTCGTGTGCGCCAGGTTCCACTTCGGCGGGCTGACGTCGGGCATCGTCTGAACGACGTAATCCTCTGTCATCAGTGGCGCGCAGAGGTCCGCAGAGCACTTTCGGGCCTCCAGAAACGTGCGAAGGAGTTCACTTCTCTCCATCGTCCTCTCTCCTCAGTCGTTTCGGTCCATCATCGGGCTATTTCGCCTTCATCGGAGGGAGCGCAAAGGCCTTGCATTCCGATGAGAACCCGGCGTCCCGGTGTGACCCGTCGCAAAAAGGCTTGTTTCCGCTCTGCCCGCATCGACAAAGAGAGACTCGTGTACGCCCGCCAAGGTCGAAGCGGTTACCTTCCATGTCGACAAGCTCGATGTCCCCCTCTACACGAAGGGAGCCATTGGTTGTTGGTGTGATTTTGACAGTCATAGTATGATCCGGAGTTAAATGAGATGGGAGCTTCCGCAATGTATCAAAAACTCCAGGCGGATGCCAACTTCCAGCGGAAAGAGACGTGAATGAAGAAAAAAAGCCCCGGCATTTTCCTGCCGGGGCCTCACTGTCAGTATCGTTGAAGCTACTTCGAGAGTATCAGCCTCTTGGTTGACACCACATTCCCGAACTGCAGCTGATACAGATAGATACCGCTGGCGAGCCCATCGGCATTCCAGTGGAACGAATAGGTCCCGGCGTTGAGCGCTTCGGAGACGAGCGTTGCAACAGCCTGTCCCAGGGTGTTGTAGATTCTCAGAGTCGTGTGCGCCGCCTCAGGAAGAGTGAACTCAATCGTCGTACTCGGGTTGAAAGGATTCGGATAGTTCTGCTTCAGTGCAAAATCAGCCGGCACCTGGTCCTGATGTGTGAGGTTGACCGACGTCGTGATGCCTCCGGTCTTCCGGAAGATCTGGCCGTTCTCTCCGACAACAGTTCCTGTTGCTTCCGACACCATCGAGACGCCATAGAGAATGCCGGCACCCGAAAGGACCTCGACATTCCACGATGATCCACCGGTCGTTGTCCGGACAACGGTCCCTCCTTCTCCGACGGCAACGCCGGTGAGAGGATCCGAAAACGAGATGCTCCAGAGTTTTTCCGTAGTCCCGGTCGACTGTATGACCCACGAGTCCCCTCCGTCCGAGGACTTCAGAATACTCCCGCTTTCTCCTGCAATGTAGAGCGTTGATTCATCCGGCATGGAAATGCCCCGGAGGCAATCGGTTGTACCCGAGATCAGATCCTCCCAGCTGAGTCCGCCGTCTGTTGTACGAAGAATCACACCGCTGTGGCCGGCCACAAAGCCAAGATTCTCATCTGCCATGTGGGCACAATAAAGAGTTCCTGAGATTCCGCTTTCCATCGACGCCCAGGTAGATCCGCCATCCGTAGAACTCAGGATGGTCCCGTCATTGCCGACAGCAACACCGGTTAATCTCTGAAAGCTCACACCCCTCAGGTGCGAGGTCGTCGGAACGGATGACAGACTCCAGGTGGACCCGCCATCGGCCGACTTCAGCAGCGTGCCGGTCCCGCCTGCCGCCACGACATTATCGGCATCGCTCATGCAGACCGAGAGAAGATTCTCTGAGGTCCCGCTCACCTGTTGAACCCAGGAGCTTCCACCGTCGGTCGACTTCAGGATCACCCCGTCGTTGCCGACAACGAGAATGTTATCTGCGTCCAGCGCAAAGACACTCCTCAGGTGCTCAGTTGTCCCGCCCGGTTGCAGGGTCCAGCTTGGCCCCGCGAACGCAACCACGGCAACCAGCATCGCAAATGACAAAAAGTATGATTTGATCATACCAACCTCCCCGATAATTGAACTTGAGTTGCGAACAGAGAGACGCCGGGAGGACTCGAACCTCCACGAGGCGCCTTGCGGGCGCCTGCCATCCATTCGGCATCAGCGTCAGTAGTTATGATCCAAAGGTAGTACCTGCAGCATTGACGGTTCCGGGGGGAACCAATGGTACCAAGTTAACGAGGAGGAGGGCGAAAGTCTGTGATCGCTATCATGCGATTCCGGCACGGAATGAGCGTTTTCTAATGAGGGGATATCGTCGAAACTGGGAAATAACGGGTGATCCGGTCCGGATGGGCAAATCTGCTGGATTTCGTTTTGAAATGGATACGGTTTGGCGGGTGAGTGATGTCACGGCCGAAAACGCTTCCGGATACGTTTTCTGCCTATTTGGTGAGGAGCATCTTCCCCGTCCGGACGTTCAGTCCTGCTTCGATTCGGTAGAGATACACTCCGGAGGAAGCCTGAGTTCCACCCGCGTTGCGGCCATCCCAAACGACTGAATTCGTTCCGGCCGGCTGGAACTCGTCAACAAGGGTCCGGATTTCCTCGCCAAGAACGGAATAGATTCTGATCGTGGCGTGGACCGGAGTCTCCAGAGTATACCGGATCAGTGTGGATGGATTGAAGGGATTCGGGAAGTTCCCCTCCAGTGAAAGAGCGGTTTCTGTCACCTCTGATGAAGGTGCTGTTGCCGGCATCTCCTGTCTGAATGTCGCCTCTCCGGAATCATGCTGTGTAATCGTAATGGATGAATTGACAGGAAATCCATCGGCGAATGTACTGACCGTTCCATCGGGCCAGAACAAAACCACTTCAAGAATCCGATCGATCTTCCCAAGGCCGATATTCAATGCGAAGCCATTCTGTGCGGAGAAGGCCGATCCCGCGTAGATCGTTCGAAAGAACTGACGGGCAGGACCTGTTCCCTGTACTCCAACCACTTTGATTCTGGTCCCGACAGCATCCCGGCTGACGGTCGAACCGTTCCCCTCCAGCCGGAGTTTCAGGAAATTGCGCGCGGTCGTACTGAGGAATCGGAATCGAAAAAGACGGTTCGGCTCCCGTACGGTATCGGGGCGGGAGATCGGGCCGCCGTTTACGACAGCAACTTCAAGCTGGCCGTCATTGTCGAAATCGATGAATGAAACTCCATGCGTCCGGTAGGGATACGAAACCGGTGCCCATCCTGCGGGCATGGCGGCGGGGAAATCGATCACCGATGTAGCATTCTCGTAGAGAGGATTCCGCTGTTCATCCAGCCCTGTACTCAGGTAGAGCCGGTCGGTTGCCCCGGAATCCGGACCTCCGTTGCCGACATAGATATCGGGAATGCCGTCATAATTCAGGTCCCCGATCTGGCATCCCATCACGCCGTTCTCTTCGAGGAAACCGTCATTGAAGCCTGCCGTCATGGCGACATTCGTGAATTGCTCACCATTCTGATTCATGAACAGGGCGTGTCCCGGAGGATAGTTTTCTATCTCATCACATTTGGAGAGCATTTCCGGATTGATCGGAAACGGGCAATCGTTGCAGCCGCAATCTCCAGTGACGAACGAACGGGCTCCGTCTCCGCCGCCGCGCATGAACACCATGAGGTCTTCCCATCCGTCATTGTTGAAATCAGCAGCGACGCTGGCGAATGAGTCGAACGGATCGCTGAGGTCGTCAGCCGGTCCGCTCATCTCCGCTGTCACATCGGTGAATGTTCCGTCACCATTGTTCCTCCACAACACGTTGCATCCGCGAAATACATGCTCATAAAGATCCATATCGAGATCATTGTCGAAATCGAACCAGGTTGAATGCCGCGTTGAACCACGGTACACTTCAAGGCCGGATCCCTCCGTCACATCGGTAAATGTCCCGTCTCCATTGTTCCTCCAGAGAGTGTTCCGTCCCTCCAGCTCAGGATGTTCCACGAGGGTCTTGGTGTTCCCGTTGACAAACAGATCGAGATCGCCGTCGTTGTCGTAATCCGCAACAACCGCATTACCGCTGGAGGTTTTGATCGCCTGTTGTTCTCCCTCCGGAACGATCCCCGCGATTCCGGCTTCGGCTGTCACATCCGTGAAGGAAAAATCGCCTGTGACCTGGTTGTTGGTGATCCAGTTGTTCCTCCACAGGTAGTCGAACCCGACCCCCTCATTGCCGCCGCAGGCGATAAACAGATCCGGATCACCGTCATTGTCGTAGTCAAATGCAACACCACCCCAGGTCAGCTGAGCGCTGTCAATCAGGACCTGGACCTGCTCGAACCTTCTCGAGCTTCCGCCGCCCGGCATGCTCCGGAGGATATACGATTCATCGCCGGGGTTGCCGATGTAGAAATCCAGGTATCCGTCCAGATCAAAGTCAGCCGCAATATTGGCCCGGCCCCTCTTGTGGTGCCCGAATGTTGTGTCCTGAAAGCCTGTCACAAGACCGACATCCCGGACATGGACAGCGGTCTGGGCATGGGAGAGGTCATTCGGAAAGATGAGAATCAGGATGAGAAGGATGAATGGAACTGCAGTAGACATAGATCGCAACACGCTCCCCCGAGTATTCTCTTGAACAGGCGGTTTCCGGACGGTGATCCGGTTATTTGGACAGGATGAGTTTCCTGGACGCGACAAAGTCGCCCGCGACGATTGAATAGAAATATATTCCGGTCGCATGTCCCTCCGCATTCCACGTTACGGAGTGGGCACCTGTGCTTTTCGTCTCGTCCACAAGTGTCGCCACTTCCTGACCCAGAAGGTCGAACACCCTGAGCACGACATGATTCTCCACCGGCAGTTGATAATGGATGGTCGTTGAGGGATTGAACGGATTAGGATAATTCTGTTCGAGGCTGAACGACCCCGGGACCTCTGTTTGAATGTGTGTTCCGGTCGTCATTCCATTATAAAACACGATCGTTGAACTGTTCAGAGAAAGCCCCTCCGTCACAGTGCGGACGGTCCCATCCGGCCATGTGATCACCATCTCGTCGATGCTGGTCGCATCTGACAGGTAAAAGTGGAGTTCGAATCCGTTCTGCGCCGAGAAGGCGTTACCACCGTGCAGAGTCCGGAACACAGACCAGCTTCTATCCTCATTACTCATCCGGAGTTCACAGCGGGTGCCGATCGCGTCCCTGCTGACCGCGATGCCATCACCTACCGGTCTCACCGTAAAGTACGCCGAGGGACCATCCAGCTTCAACTGGAAGAGGCGGTTCGGCTCCCTCACGCCGGCGCTGCCGGTTGAAACCCCGCCATTGACAACAGTGATCTCCAGTTGCCCGTCTCTGTCGGTATCGACAAAATTCACACCATGAGTCCGGTAAGGGTATTCACGCGCGGGAAATCCATTCGGAATCTCCGCCGCAAAATCGATCAGAGCGGTATTGTCAGCATACGATTCTCCGCCGTCCAGCGAGGTATAGAACTGATCCCCCGTCCCGTCATGCGGACCTCCGTTTCCGACATAGATATCGGGATACCCATCGCCGGTAACATCTCCGACCATACAGCCCATGACGCCGTTCCACGGGACGTAGTTGTCGTTTACCACGGTCGACCCTGCGATATTCTCGAACCTGGTTTGTCTGTTCATGAAAATGGCGTGGCCGTCTTCATACGGAGTCCCCTGACCGTCCGGTTCCCCCCTCATGAAGCTGATTATATCCTCCCAACCGTCATTGTTGAGATCAGCCACCGCGCTCACAAACGTTTTGTGGGGAAAGCGCAGGTCATGACCGGGTGCGGATGCCGCGGCGGTCACATCGGTGAACGTCCCGTCGGCGTTGTTCCTCCAGAGGATATTCTGACCGTTGTGGTTGCTTTCAAACAGGTCCTGGTCTCCGTCATTGTCGTAGTCGATGAAGGTGGAATGGCGGGTCGGACCAAGATATGTGCCAAGTCCGGCTTCATACGTGACATCCGTAAATGTCCCGTCCCCGTTGTTCCGATAGAGAGTGTTTCTTCCGATCAACTCGGGAAAATCCGGGTCTGCCTGCCAGTGGATGTTCTGGCTGACAAACAGGTCGGGGTCTCCATCCTGATCATAATCTGCGACCACCGCACCGGCACTGGCTGTCGGAATTGGCTCGCTGTTTCCCCTCCCCCCGAAACTCCACGCCTGACGCAAGGGCGGACGATGGAATGGTTCATGCCCGGAGCAATCATCGGTCACCTCAGATGGTTCCGTGAAGTATGCCGGAACATTGTCTGTATCCGGCACCGGTCCGGCGACTCCGGCCTCCTCCGTGACATCCGTGAATTCAAGGACGCCGGTAACAGTCCCCTCCATGATCCAGTCGTTTCTGAAAAGGTAATCGAATCCGACTCCTTCGTTCGCACCACAGGTGATGAAGATGTCATAATCATCATCATTGTCGTAATCGAACGCCACCCCTCCCCATGAAATATCGCCGACCGTCAGGACCTGCACCATTTCATACTTTCTTTCTGAACCTGTTCCCGGCACACTCCGGAGAATAACTGATTCGTCACCCGGATTGCCGATAAAGAAATCGACATACCCGTCCAGGTCGAAGTCCGCCGCAATACTGGCGCGCCCCTTCTTGTGATGCCCGAGCGAGGTATCCTGAAACGAGGTTCCAAGACCTATATCCCGGACGGAGAGAATCTGGGCGTTCGCAGAAGATGGATGAATATCAAGGAAGAGGATGAGGGTCGAAAGGGTAAGGAAGAATTTCATAAGACCAGGATTTTTCCTTTCATATCGATTGGGGATCGATCATGGTGTATCGATACGGTGCCTCCGCTGTATGTTACGAAAAACTCGAAGAATACCAAAAATCAAACCTCCTGAAGGACTCAACTCATCTGGTCACAACTGGGTCGCCGGAGAAATGACATCGCTCACTCCAATGCCAATCGGGAAAAACAGCAACTGATGGTCAGTTATTATAACACCTAAGCGGGTTCGATGGTTCAGTGAATCAACTTTGAATTTTCTGAGATTAATGCTATATTTCAAGGTGGCAGGTTGCTCAACCGCCCCGATCCCGAATTTCTCTACAACTTAAATTATGCAATACACACACCACCGCTTGGAGCTCTTTGTGCGGCCATTGCTTCTTGTTTTTTTGTTCCTCTGCTCCCTCCCATCTTCTGATGCTCAGACTTTTGAAGTCCGTGATATGGCGCTCCTCACCCAGTTTCAGGACACTGCCTTCGGTCATTTCAAGAGAGGACGGGCCACGATCGCTTCTGATTTCGATCTGGATGGTTACGTCGATTTTTATATGGGAAATCCGGGCGACGAGAGCTATATCCTGAGAAGTGTTCCGGTAGTGAACGGCGGAAGGAGTTTCGAGCTCACCCAGGTTCTGGTCACCGATCAATTGACCTGGGGTGGAGTTTCGTTCGACTATGACAACGATGGCGACTACGACCTCTTTATCGCCTGCGGCGGAAATGAAGGAATTGGGTTTGATTACCTCTTCCGGAACGATTGGATTCTCGAGGGACAACTGACCGGTCAGCTGCTCTTTACAGATGTCACTGCCGAGGCTGGTGTGGCAGGCATTGTCCCGGAGGGTGAATCACAGGCGATAAAAACGGCAAGCGGAAATGCGGTCGTTGCTGACTACGACCTCGACGGCGATATTGATATTTTTGTGAACGGGAACTTCAAACTCCTCCCAGGTCATCCGGAGCTCCAGGGCCGAAACACTGTCTGGCGGAATAACAGTGACGGGACCTTTACTGATGTGACCATGTCGACCGGGCTTGGTGAGTACGACGGATCGACACGACATTCCACCTGGTTCGATTTCGATAACGATGGGTATCCGGATTTGTACGAGAATGTGTTCGGCGGATGCAACGTCCTCTGGAGAAACAACGGCGATGGCACATTTGCCGATGTCACTGCCGCGATGTCAGCTCCCGGGCATGATCTGAGCGAACCCCAAAGGGCTTTCTCCAGTGTCGCAGCGGACTTCAACAACGACGGCTGGGAGGATCTGCTTGTATTCATGAGAGCACAGGGAGACGGAGCGCCCCGTGGTGGATCGCCCTCCGCACCCACTTCCGGCGACTGCGGCTGCAACGAGTGTATCATCCCACCGACGGAAAGAGTGGAATGTGATAACATCGGCTATCCTGAGGGACACCTTCTCTTCATCAACAGGGGAGGTCTCCAGTTTGAGAATGTTTCCTTTCTGGCAGGGATCAATGAGGATTTTGTCGCGGAGAACGGCGTGATGGGCTGCCAGATCGGCGATGTCAACGCAGACGCGATCCCGGATGTGTATGTCGGCAACGGCGGCCCTGATTTCGGCCAGAACGACAGATTCTATCTCAGCACAGGTGTTGATGAAGGAGGCATTCCACATTACGAGAATGCAACCTCACTGATCGACTACCCGGCGGAAATTCCGGCAGGCTATGAAGCAACATACCCGTACCGGACACACGGCGTTGCCTTTGTTGATTTTGACAACGACGGGACTGTTGAGATTGCGGTATCCAACGGAGGACCGCGCTCCCGCCCCGACTCGGTCCGCGAACCGGACCGGCTGTTCAAGTTCTTCACCGAAAACGAACCTGTTTTTGTGAAGATCCGTCTGGTCGGAAACGGTACATCGGTCAGCCGTGATGCTATCGGGACGAAGATTACACTGATTGTTCGGAACAATGAAGGGACCGAACGGGCACTCTATCGCACGCTGTACGGCGGCAGCTCGTTCTCCGCCCAGAACGGATTCGATCTGATCATCGGACTACGCGATGGCGATACTCTCGAAGAGCTCTCAGCCAGATGGACCGATGGAACGGTGACAGCAATCACGGAGGGACTGTCACTGAACACGACACTCGTCGTGTCCCACGGCGGGCTGGTAACCGGAATCGGACCTGCGAATACGGCACCCCAGACATTCAGGCTCGAGCAGAACTATCCCAATCCGTTCAACCCCTCAACCCTCATCAGATACTCGCTTGAAGGAGCGGATCATGTCAGCCTGAAGGTCTACTCGATGATGGGAGAAGAGATCGTCACTCTGATCAATGAATACCAGGAAGCAGGCCAGAAAGTGGTATCGTGGAATGGAAGAAATACGGCCGGCCAGAGAGTTGCCACCGGTGTCTATATGTACAAGATCATCACATCGACCGATGTCCAAGTGCGAAAGATGATGCTGGTGAAGTGAGCACAACACCAGACTGGCTTCAACCTCGTGAAAAGAGCGGCCTTAAGCCGCTCTTTCTTTTGAACCCCACACAGTCGTTGTCTGCCTTGTTGGTTCGAAGATGGTTCAGTATCCTGTCCTGTATTTCACTGGAGAGCAGGTGGAACGGCCCGAGCGGGACGGTCACGGGCGCAAGACATCCTTTCCGGCGGAACCTGCCGGGCCCGTCGAAAGCCCCGAATCTGTCTCTGTATCGCCCAGTTCTTAAGCCAAGACTCTCACTCTTTCAGCGGGATTGTCCAGCAGGTTGGCACGGTCCGGGCAGACCGCCGGATTCATTTGAAGGAGCCATGGCCTGTGTCGGTCAACATTGAGATCGACACGGATACGGTACCGGACTCGGGCTCAGGTTTTTCCGCCCAGCTTACGATAACGAACCACAGCGACGCGGGCTGGCGTGGTGAGCAATGGATGATCATGAAACTGCCGGACGGGCATATCAGGGAGATATCGAACGGTTCCCGGAGGGTGTCCCTCAGCGCAGGGTCGAGTGCATCGAAGTCCCCTCAGGTTCGCATTCCGGCGAGCGCACGGCCGGGAGAGTACTGGCTCATCGCGTATGCAGGGGCAAGCCGGGATTCCGCACAGGCCGTTGATTCCGTCTGGTTCACGAAGGCGGGAGCTGGGCCGGTGAGGCCTGCGGCGGTTTCCGCTATTGCAGGAGCCGGTTTGCAGACATTCCTCGGGACCAATCATCCGAATCCGTTCAATCCTTCGACGACGATCAGTTACGGACTGGCGGAAGAAGGGCATGTGACGCTTCGGATCTATACCCTGCTCGGGCAGGAAGTTGCGACCATTGTTGACGGAGTGCAGGAGGCAGGGAATAGAACGGTTGTGTGGAATGGTAGGGATGAATATGGTCGCCAGGTTGCCAGCGGCGTGTATCTGTATCGGATGGATGCGTCCGGGTATGTGGAGACAAAACGCCTGCTTCTTCTGAAATAGCCCTTAAGACCTCCTCAAGTCTTCCAACCTCCCCTTTTGCCAACCTGCGCGAGGCGCCGTGAGTTGATATATGTCAGAAAAACGGTCCTCCGGGAAGAAAACCCACCCGATCCTTGCATCTGGGGAAGTTGAACTTTACCATAAATGTACAGTGGCCAGCGGGACCCACCTGCTCCACCTTCCCGATTCTGCAACGAAAGGAAACCCAAGGACCCGCTGACTGCCTCAGAACAAATGTTCTTCACATGCTCTCTTCTCATAATCTGCTCAGTTTCCGGCAGCGTGTACCATCCACATCATTGATCGGAGGAATGATGCGAATTCATCTATCGCGCAGAGGTTGCCTCTTGATTCGTACAAAAACCACACTTGTTCTGGCGGGACTGGCCCTACTCCTGAACGGAGGCAGACCAGCCCTCGCCGATGATTATGTGGTAGAATACGTAGCCACCGCCTCGAGGGGGATTGATATGAACGATGAAGGGGATGTGATTGGGACTTCCTACCTGGACATCGGATGCGGTTCGTCATGTCTGCCTCCCGAGGAAACCGTCGTTTGGAGAAACGGTGAACGAATCGTTCTCCCCGAGGTCCCGGATCTTGAATACCTTACCGTCACCGGAATAAACTCTGACGGCTGGATCTGCGGATTGGGGTATTACCAGTTCGTGAACACCCACGCGGTTGTCTGGATTCCCGACGGCGAAACATACACGGCGATCGATCTGGGGACTCTTCCGGGCAGGTCGGGCTCTGCTGCCGCCGCGATCGACGACTTCGGTCGGGTGGTCGGCTGGTCCTCGAATTCGAGCTTTCCGTATAACGGAGCCCCGTTCATGTGGACTCTGGATGGAGGTATCGTCGATCTGTCTCTGCAGGGTTTCCCCGTTGAGGAACCGCGCGGGATGAGTCCTGGCGGTAAAGTCGCAACACATAACTACTGGTACCAACTGGAGGATCCTTCGAGTGTTTCTGCTCTCGCGCCTCCCCCGTTTGGATTCAGTGTCCAGATTTCGAAGGTAGCGATCAACGATGCCGGTGATCAGGCCCGTCTCCTTGGGCAAACCTCAGGCCAACGCCTTATC